>CADEDX010000036.1 GCA_902826195.1 uncultured Bradyrhizobium sp.
GACATGTTCGACGACATCTACCTGTCGACAGATGGCGGCCATCGACCGGTGCGTTTCCGGTTCGAGGAAGTCGACAGCAACCAATTGACGCTGGTGGATGTGCACGACCGGCCTGACACCGATGAGTTCTTCACCATCGAACTTTCCGGGCACCATCACCTTCAGTTCACCGTTGCCGTCGGCTGAGGCAATCGAGATGAAACATTACGATCCCAAAGCGTTTGTCTCGAAAGCATCGCGATCCACTGCCGCTCCCGCTGCCGACCGGTCCTTCCGGCTGTGGCCAAGGGTGGTTGGCGGTCTGGCGCTCGTGTTTCTGCTGCTCGTCGGGTGCGGCGGATGGGCGGCAATCGCGAGGCTGGAAGGCGCTGTCGTTGCCGCCGGTACGGTGAAAGTGGACCAGAATCTGAAGGAGGTCCAGCATCGGGATGGCGGCATCGTGAAGACGCTTGCGATCCGGCAGGGCGACCTGGTCAGGGAAGGCCAGGTTTTGGCGACGCTCGACGACGTCCAGATCAAGGCGGAGCTGCTTATCGTGCGGTCGCAGCTGGGTGAGGCCATGGGCCGCCAGGCCCGATTGATTGCAGAGCGCGATAATCTTCGCTCGATCGAATTCCCGGCCGACCTCGGACGGATTTCAAGCGCCGCCGACATCGTGATGCACGGAGAAAGCCGCCTGTTTGCGGGCAACAAGCTGGGCAGGGACAGCCAGAAGGAGCAGCTCGAGCTCAGCATCAGCCAGACCCTGGAGGAGATCAACGGAATGGAGGCGCGGCTCGCTGCCAAATTGGAGGAGATCAAACTGGTCGGCGCCGAGCGCGACAAGCTGGACGCCCTCTTCGAGAGGAGGGTCGTCGAGTACACCCGGGTCTATTCGGCGCATCGCGACTGGGCGCGGATAATGGGAGAGCGCGGTGAAATCTCGGCCGGCATCGCCCGAGCCAAGGTCCGAGCCAGCGAGATCAGGGTCCAGATCATTGCTGTAGACCAGAACGCCAGTACCGAAGCGCAGCGCGATCTCCGGGCGGTGGACGCCCGCATTTCCGAATTGAGCGAACGCAAACTGGCGATCGAGGACCGTCTGTCGCGCACCGAAATCAGATCTCCCGTTTCGGGCTACGTGAACGAACTGTTTGTTCATACGGTGGGTGGCGTCATTACGCCTGCAGCAAAGATTGCGACGATCGTTCCTCAAAAAGCGGAACTCAAATTCGAGATCAGGGTCTCGCCTGCCGACATAGACCAGGTAAGGGAAGGCCAGCCCGCCCGGATTCGTCTCACGGCCTTTAATCGCACCACGACCCCCGAGATGAAGGGCCGCGTCAGCATGGTTTCGCCCGCCTCGGCGCGCGATCCGGCGAATGGCCAGGAGCACTACATTGCCTATGTCGATCTGCTCCCGACCGAGAATGCGATCGTTCAACGGAATGGAATGACGCTGGTTCCGGGAATGCCGGCAGAGGTGTTTGTTTCGACCCAGGAGAGAACGGTCGCCTCCTATCTATCGAAGCCCTTCACCGACCAGATGAGTCGCGCCTTCCGCGAGCGCTAAGAGCATTTGACCGGCAGCGAGAAGGGTCAGCTATGGCAAGCCTAAGCGTAGAACCATTCTCGGCGATCATGGTGAGCCCGCACTTGGTCCAGCTCGTTGTGCCCGAGCGAGGCTTTGGTACTGAACTAGATGTGATGGTGCAGTTCTGTCTCGAACACGGCGAAGAATTTCGTATCGGATGCATTCGGGAAATCGACCAGCGTAATTGCATCCTTTTCTGCTTCCGGGATTGGAAGAATGCGGCCGAGTTCGCAAAGCGCTTTCGCGGGGAGCTTCGTGCCGTATCGTCGGGTGATGATCTTTCCTTCCCATGAACAATGTGAAGTGCTTCCAACGAGGTCATAGCTGGACCAGACGGATCATGGCTGGACCAGCACCGATATCGATATAAATGAGCGCACGCTTCGGAGAAGTCGCCGGTCGATACTCCGGTTCACAGCCATGTTCCTGTCATCAACTTAGCGGTATGTGCTGCGCTTCCAAACGTTCGTTTCGAACGGTCAATAATGACCACCGCCCCAGTAGCAACCGCCGATGCCGCCAACACACGGCCCCGACACTCGGGATCTGCGGCGGATCTCCGGTGGCACCCACTCCTCGAGCGTGCGTCGTTGCGCTGCTTGCCGCCGATCTTTCGCTGCCGGCTTTGAAGGAGGAGCGGTCGTTGAAGGAGGGGCAGTCGTCGAAGGAGGAACGGTCGTCGTTGCGCCAGGAGGGGGCGTGACGGGCGCCGGCGTGACGGCGGGACCGGTCGACGGAGCTGCTGATTGCGGCGGGTTGACGGGCGAGGGCGACGGGGTGGGGGTGGCAGGCGTCGTCGGCGGCGCGGCTTCCTTCGATGTCGGCGTGAGCCGCTTCTCGAAGAACGAACTTACCGACGACGTCACCGCATCCCAGCGCTCGCGGGCGGCGCTGACGCCGCCGGCATATCCCGAAACCCGGCGGCCTAGCCCGGTGAGATCGCGCAAGCCGTTGAACAGCAGCACCCCGAGCAGGGCGATGGTGAGGAATCGGATCGGATGTCGGAGGGGATAGGAGATGATGCGCATGGCAAGCGTCCGGGTCCGCGGCCAAAGCCCAATCGGCTCCGATCGATACGGCACCTCGTTCCGCATTGCCGTGTCCTCGTATCGCGGCGCAGTTGCGCCGTTCAGTTCGAGCGCTTCGGCGATCTGGCGAAAGCTCTGGCCTTCTCTCCGCAGTGAAGCAGCGGCGGCGCGGAAGGCCGGGTCGCTGAGCATCTCGGGTTGATCCATTTTCTTGATGTTGGCCACGATACTGGGCCGCAGCAGCAGCCGGCGCTGCTCGATCAACTCGGCCAATTTCGAGAAGTTCAGCTTGGCGTCGGCAAGGATTTTTGCGGCGCGGTCCTTGGCGGCCTCGGCAGCCACGGCATCGTCCGCGTCCATCTGCTCCATGGCCTTTTTCAGGGAAGCCATGTCGTTGATCATCGCAAAACCTCTTCCGGCGGCAGCCGCGTCGGCTGTCAGCCCTCTCTCTTGCGACACGACTGGTTGCACCACAGTTTGGGCACGCTGCTGTCTTGGTGAGCAGCAATGATAGGATGAATCCATGGAGATGGCCAGCTGAGTGGCCGACCACGCGGCCGGCCATGTGGCCGTTGATGCGCCGGCCGTTGCGAATGACCGCCGGCGCTCGGCTCATCGGGAAAAGCAGGCAATGGCACGAAGCTGTCTTCCGCGATGGTCGTCGAGACTACGCCGCGGAATCGCAGCGGCGATGCGGCTTTCGTCATGCGGCGTCGGCAGTCTCCTCCAGCGCCGACAGGTTCCCGGACTCAATGTCGACAACTTCGAAAGCTATGATTCTTGCATTGATGGATCTGCATACTGAGTCTGCGTAGTCGCGCGGCCGTTGATCGACGGGCTGGATGATGAAGTCTCTTCGCGTACTTTCGATCGCTTCCGAGATATTTCCCTTGATCAAGGTCGGCGAGCTCGCCGACGTCACCGGCGCCCTTCCGATCAGCCTGAAAGCGGAGGGCGTCGAGGTCCGCACCATCGTCCCGGGATACCCCAGCGTGATGAATTCGCTCGGGCAGGTCGATGGCGTGATTCATCTGCCGAACTTCTTCGGCGCAGAGGCCCGCCTGCTCCGCGCGACATCGTTTGAACTCAGCCTTTTCGTGCTCGACGCGCCGCATTTGTTCGCGCGTCCCGGCAACCCGTATGTCAGGGCCGACGGGATGGATTGGCCTGATAACGCGTTGCGCTTTGCCGCGCTGGCGCGCATCGCCGCCGATATCGGCCTTGGCTTCGTCCCGTCCTTCGTGCCTGACGTGGTCCACGCCCACGACTGGCATGGCGCGCTTGCCCTGGCGTACATGCACTATAGCGATCGGCAGCGGCCGGCCACCGTGATGACGGTTCACAACCTTTCCTATCAGGGGGTTTTTCCGCAGGAGATGCTGGCCGCGATCGATCTGCCGCCGGAGTCCTTCGCCATGCACGGCGTCGAATACTACGGACGTATTGGGTTCTTGAAGGCGGGTCTGTATTTCGCCGATCGCATCACGACGGTCTCTCCGACCTATGCCAGGGAAATCCAGAGCGACGACGGCGGTATGGGACTGGCCGGTCTGCTGCGCGAGCGCTCATGCGACCTCCGCGGTATTCTCAACGGCATCGATGTTTCGGTGTGGGATCCCTCGACAGACCCTCACATTCCCGGCTGTTTCTATCCGGACGTGTCGAGCGGTTTCGAGGCCGAAGTCCTGCACCATCGCGCGATCAACAAGGCTGCCCTGCAGCGGCGGCTTGGCCTGCAGGTGGCGCCCGATGCGTTCATGCTCGGTGTCATCGGTCACCTGTCCACCAAGAAGGGGCTCGATCTTCTGCTCGAAAATCTCCCGGCGATCGTGCGCGAAGGAATGCAGCTGGTCGTGCTGGGGAACGGAGGAAGTCGTAGCCTGCAATATCAGTATCGTACGGCCGCACAGGCCAATCCGGGGCAGGTCAGTGTCATGATCGGGCATGACGAGGGGTTGGCCCACCTGATTCAGGCCGGCGCCGACGCGCTGGTCATGCCGTCGCGCTTCGAGCCCTGCGGCCTGACGCAGCTTTGTGCGTTGAGATACGGCACGGTTCCGATCGTCTCGCGTGTCGGCGGCCTGGAAGACACGGTGGTTGACGTCGACGATCTGGCCACCACCGGCGGCGGACAGACCGGATTCAAATTCGCACCGGTCAACGCAGAAAATCTCGGTGATGCCATCCGGCGGGCGTGGACGACATTTCACGACGTCGCCGCCTGGCGGCGGATTCAGCGCAACGGCATGTCGACGGACGTTTCCTGGCGCAATCCGGCGAGGCGCTATGCCGATCTCTACGGCGAATTGATCGAAGTACCTCAGGAGAAGGTCGCCTAGCGTTCGCGCAGGCACTTCTCATGGAACTTCGAGCCCGGGCATCGCATGCGATGCAGGCCGGGAAAATTCTGCAAAGAATGGTTAACGTCGATCGCGGCAGCGCCCGCCGGCTAGGCCGCTGCGCGGGGTCTCTCAAAGAAACCTTCGTGATTGCTTTCACTTAGATCGATGGTCGCGATGCGTGCGTCGCAAGATGATCAAGTTTGATTCTGCACCGGCAGCAAGCGAAGACGCTGATGCTCGTCCGTTGCGCGCGCAACCGGTCGCACTTTGGTCGGAATTTTTTCGTCACAACGATGGCTCGATCAGCGCGCATGTTGGAGTTTGTGATGAACAGTACAGTTACCGCTGGCCCGCCCATCCGTAGCCGATTGGCGCTGATCGTCGCGGGCTTCCTCGCATTGTTCGGTTCGGCGTTGCTCACGGCACCTGCGCAAGCCGGTTATTATGACTCTTCCTATCCCTGCTCCTACCGTTGCGGCTACCCGGCTTACCGCTATTACCCACCGTATCGCCCGGTCTACCGCCACAGATGTCATTCCTGCGGGCCGCGCCTGATTTACGAGCGCCGTTACATCGAACGGCAATATGTCGAGCGGCGCTATGGGTATGGCGGCTACCGCCGTCACTACGGTTATTCTCCGTACGGCTATCGCCGCCACTACGGCTATCCTCGCTACGGAGCTTATCGAGGCTATTCGAGGCCGTACGGCTACGGCGGTGTCGGGCGTCGCTGGTCATTGCCATATACCGAAGGATACAACCGGTCCGGCTACTACGAGCCGCAGCGACCGCCGGCGCCGATCTCGTACGAGGGCGACGACTACCAATAAGCCATTCCTGACGACGACTGAAAGTGAAAGTCCGGCCATCGATCGGCCGGACTTTTTGCGTTACCGCGTGCCCGCTAGCATGATGTAGGCGCCGACGGCGAACCAGAAGGCATAGTTGCTCACGACCGGTATCTCGATGAAGACGCTGATAACCGCGAAGATGACCACAATGAGCGAAGCAACAAAGCCAAAGTTCACTGCGCATATCTCCCCGGACGACGACAAATGCTCAAGATCTTGCCAAATGATCACGCGGCAAGGATGCAAGATCCTGTCGCGCGCCTAAGGCCACGGCTCGGCCCGACACGCGCAACGCGGGTGTCCTTCATCGTGGCGATGGAGTGAATTGGAATCACAGCCCGAACGCCCGCTGCGTCCGCGTAAGCCCGCTTCGCGAATTTTTCAGGGCATTAGTTGGAGCGTTTCAAGGCCGGACTGCGTTTTTGCGCGTTCGGCTGGACGTGACGATGCCACAACGTGCGGTGCGGAGCGTTTTCCTGCGTCGGTCGTGATCTTGGCAGGCGCGTCGCGCTCAAATTGACCGAGTAATGATGCGATTTTGCCGCGGACTCGTCGCATATCAGGCATTGTTGTGGCGGACGGCGAGTGGATGAGCCGGCGGCGAGGGCGTTTCGAAACAAGGTAAATGATTCGCACCTGTCGCAAACTACTGGCCGCACAGGCAGTTTGCGATCTCTCCGTGAGTCGCCATCGCGCGCGCAGATTTCACGCTCACTTTAGCCAAGAAAACACCCCGATTCATCGGCTCTATCCACAGGGTACGATTTGGTGGAGTTCGTCATGCGTAGCCATGCCGTTATCATAGCAGCGACGCTGGCATGGTTCATCGGCATCGAACGCGCCGACGCCAAACTCGACATTCTCGTCGATAAAGCGACGCAGCGGATGTTCGTCATCCAGGACGGGTTCATTCGCTTCATGTGGCCCGTATCCACCGGCCGCGACGTCACGCAAACCCCGAACGGAATCTTCACGCCGCAGCGGCTGGAGCGCAACTGGTCCTCCACCGCGTATTACGATTCGCCGATGCCGTTTTCGATCTTCTTTCACAAGGGCTACGCGATACACGGCAGCTACGCGATCGATCGGCTGGGAGGGCCCGCATCGCATGGATGCGTGCGCTTGCACCCCCATCACGCCGCGATCCTGTTCGACCTCGTGCAACTCGAAGGTCCGAACCGGACGACCATCGAAGTAACGGACCAGGGACGCCCCATGGAGCCGCCATTGCCGAGGCGCGAGTTGGCCGCGGGGCCGAATATGAATCAGCCGCCGGGCATGAACCAGCCGCCGCCCGTGAGCCAGCCTCTGATCATGAACCAGCCCCCGCCCATGAACGCGCCTCCGCAGAGAAGGGTGCGCTATCCGATCACCGCTGAGATGCCCGATCTGGCTCCTCCACCGCGCAGCCGGCTGAGTGCCGCCAACAATGCCTTGCCGCCAAGGCCGCCGGCCCCGCCTGCTGATCGTCGCATGCTGGCCGATGTGAGGCCGCCCGCCGGCGCACTGCGCGCACCCAGAGCGGCTGGCGAGCCCGTAACGATCGGCGCTTCGCGGTCACAGAACGAAGTGTCCGACTCCCGTCCCAAACCGAGGCTCGCTGAGGGACCCAAGGTCATCCAGGGAACGGTTGCTGAACCGGCGTCGGCGAGTTCAGGCGTCAAAGTCCTGCCTGCATCGTGCTGGACGGGTGGCGCTTCCCGATGGAAGTGGTGGGCATCGGGCAATCCATGCAGGTAGTTTGCCGGAGGCCGCAGAATCCGACGTCAATGAGATCAGCTGCGGCGGTCGCTGCGTAAGTCGACCGGCTCTTGGAAGCCGCGCATGACCAGATGGTCGGCGCGCACCTCAAAGCCGTCCAACCGATCGAGAAAGCTCATGCCGAGCAGATTGGTCTTCATCTGGCCGCGCGGCACCACCAGCGCCTGCACGGAGCGTTCAACCAGTTTTCCGATCGCCATCCGGTCGAGCCAAAGCCGCGCCGCCTTGGTCTGACCACCAGCGGTTTGAACATCCACGTTGTATTCGAGCAGCTCCAGCGGAACGCCGACCGCCTTTGCGGTTTCGTAGGTCAAGACAACGGAGGTCGCGCCGGTATCGATCACCATCGGCGCGGCAATCCCGTTGATTTTGGCCTGCACGGCGAAGTCCCCGTTCGAGCCGCGCCGGATCTGCACGGTGTGGACCGGCTCGGGGTGGCGCGAAACATCCGAAACCGTGCCGTTGGCAAACGCGAGCCGCTTCGGACTCTTGGGAGCAACAACGGCGACGACGGCCAGCAGGGACAACAGAATCAGCAAGCGCTTCATGGTTCGACGTCTCCTCGACATTCCGAGGCTGCCATGAGGGGATCAACATTTGATCAACGCGCGGCGGATGTTGCAAAAAAAATGGAATTTGCGTGCGGCGTCGCTCTACCCCAAGAAGAGCAGGGCCGCCAAGCCGCCGCCATTGGACATCGAGACTATCGCGCAGCAGGCGTCGGAATCGGCGCAGCCAAAGGCGTCGGAGCAGCCGGACGCCACGCCGCCGCCGGGGCCCGGAAGCACACCGCACAGCGCTCTCGGCAACGTATTCGAACTCGTGATCATGGACGAGTTTCGGCCAAACCCTGATGTGCCACGCGCCGCCGGCGGTGCAACGCCGCAATTCGCCCAGGTGTTCGCAAGCTACGGCGGCGCCCGAGTCACATCGGTGATGCGACTGCGCGCCGGCGACGAAGGCCAGAAGACCCAGTTCGGAAAAATCATCGGAACGCACGAGCGCATCAAGAAATACACCAACGGACAAGAGGGTTCGCTCCCTGATGACAAGGGCATGATTGCCTTCAGCGAACAGCTGTTCGATACGCTGTTTCAGGACGACGTCCGCCGCCTGTACGACGAAGCGCGCACGCTGCAGGGTCGCAAGCTCGATTTCATTTTCACCTCAATGATTCCCTGGATCGCGGAGAAACCCTGGGAGTTCGCCTACGACCCGGGGCGCAATTGCGACCTTGCGACCGAAGAGATGCGCTTCTCGCGCAATGTCCTGACCAGCATTCCCGCCGACCAGATCAATCCGGGCGCCGGCCCGCTGCGAATTCTGGTCGCGTCCGCTCAGCCCGTTGGATACGGCCGTTTGTCCATCGAGCAGGAAGAGGCCGTGATCCGCAGCGGCTTCGAGCCGCTCATCGCGGCCGGGCTCGTGACCGTGACGACGCTGGCGCGGGCAACGCCCACCAAGCTGCACGGTCATCTATCGAACGGAAAATTCGACGTCGTCCATTTCATCGGCCACGGGACATACGATGTGGCGCGCGGCGAAGGGGTCCTCGTCTTCGTGAATGAGCAAGGACAAGAATACAAGCTCGGCGAACGTTCGGTGCGCGAGATCTTCTGTAGCCGAAACCTGAGCCTGGTATTTCTCAATGCCTGCGAAACCCGCGCTGGAGGGCGTGCCGACTTCAACAAGGGCGTCGCTCAGTCGCTGGTCGCACACGGGTTGCCGGCGGTGGTCGCAAACCAGTACAGTGTCCTGGACTCGTCCGCCACTTCGTTCGCGCAGCACTTCTATTGGTCGCTCGCACAAGGCAATTCGCTAGGCGAATCGGCGCGAGAGGCGCGTATCGCGGTCAACTATTCATTGCACGGCGAACCGATCGACTGGGCCATTCCCGTGCTGTACGCGCGGGATTCGAGCCTGGTGCTGTGCGAGCCGCCCGCAACGCGCAGCTTCGTCCCCGAAACCCGTGTCCGTTCCGACGAGCGGCGCGCGACTGAAAAATACAACGTCTGTGTTGCCGTTTGGGACATGGACAATGTCTTTCCTGAATTGGACGGCACGCTGCGGCAGATGAATGCCGCGCAAGAGGAATTTGGCTTCGAACTCGTCCGGCAGTCGGTTCCGCTCGGTGTCTGGGACCTGCGGCAAGGCGAAGAGAAGCTCTTGTGGGCGGAGCGCCTTGCAAATCGATTGCGCGGGATGCCGGTCGAGTTGGAAGTCGACGTCCTGGCCAGCATCACGCGTCATCCGATGCGGGACAATGAGTGGGTGAATATCTACGGTTGGTGGCCGGACGATCGTGACCCGCCGATCCTGATCCAGTCCGTCGCCGGCTTCGACCAACTCGCCCCGGCAGGACCCGAAACCGATCGCGTCACCGCCAACGAGATGGTTGGGAATCTCGCCGGATTCTACGGCAGTCTGAACGGCCATCAGGCAGGAAGCAAGAAGTTCCCGCTGTTCTTCAACGAGGAGCGCGAGTTCGAACATCTCGTCGCCCGGAAGCAGTTCGACAAGAACTGCCGCAAGAAACTGGAGGGCCTCGGCGCAAAGCTCGATGCGCTCGAGACACTGCTCGATGTCTTTCCATGAAGGGAGATGAGTGATGGCGAAGAAGGTACGCAAGTCAAGACGGTCAACGCGCGTTGATGCCAACGTCAGCGCCGCAATAAAGAGCGGCCGGGCGATGGCGGAGGATGTCATCGCGTTCCGGACCAAACAGACGCGCAAGCGGACAGCGACGGTGAAGCGGATGGCGCGCGCACCCAAACGACGTCGCGCGCCGGCCGCACCACCAATCCCCTCCCGGACACGCGCCTTGCTCGGGAGTCCGGCGAGCGCGGGCGTGCTGATTGCCGAAGGCGATTCCTGGTTTGACTATCCCTTCCACGATGTCCTGCAGATGCTCGAGGACGATTATCTTTATGACGTGGAAACCGTTGCCCATAAGGGCGATACGGTTGAAGACATGGCGCACTCAGGCGGCCAGTTCGAGGAGTTTGCGCGCCGGCTGGAGAAGCTGTTGCGCGCCAACAAGGTCCCGCGGGCGGTCCTGCTGTCCGGCGGCGGCAATGACATTGCCGGAGACGAATTCGCGATCCTGCTCAACCACGCGGCATCATCCCTTCCGCCCATCAATGACGACATCGTTCGGGGATTGATCGATGTCCGCCTGAGAGCAGCCTATGCAAGCATCATCAGCGGCCTGACCAGCATCGCGCAGAACTACCTCGGCCGGCCGATTCCGATCGTCACGCACGGCTAGTCTAGGACTACGCGCTTCCCGATGGCCGCGGCTTCTGGGGCGGATGGGGGCCACTTCCCGGTCCCTGGCTGGAGCCCGGGTTCCAAAGAAAGGGCCATATCGATTTCGGCAAAAACTCCGCCGTGGTTGTCAAACTGATCGATCGGTTCAACGCGATGCTGAAGGACGTCAGCGCCAGCCCCGGCTTCGGACATGTCCACTATCTGAATCTTCGCAACACGCTCAAGCATGGCGCGAACTACGAGAAGGATTGGGAAAACGAACTGCACCCGACGGAGCAGGGCTTTGCACTGGTCAGCAAGAAATTTGCCGAACTGATTGCGAAGATCTGAAGCTCGGCCCAAGGACGAGCTGCACCCACTTCTCGACCGGCTTCGCAGCTTGATTGCCGATGATGAAGAGCTCACGCTCGGCGCGCTCAGGACGTGCATTGGTGTTCAGGCACGACCCCCGAGCATTCAAGGCCTTTGTCGTGGGCGAGGTGCAGAGGTGGACGCCGATCGTGAAGAAGGCGGGCGCGATGCGGCGGTGCTGGCGCCGCCGCGCCCACCTCGTCAGCCGACGCAGCAACTCATGCTGCTCGCGGCCGGCGGAACGTCGAGTGCCGGGTTCTCGCCGAAGAATCCGGTCGGGTGGAGCGCGAACCCCGCGGTAATCACGGGCTGCACCGGAAAATCCTCAGGCCGGGGAATATGGTGCAGGCCGAAACTGTGCCAGACCACGATATCGGTATCGACCAGCGGCCGGTCTGCGGCCGTCCAGGCCGGCAGCCCGTCGCCGCCGCTGCTCTGGTTGGGATAGCGGCCGGCCGCGAAGATCTCGTCGGGATGATAGGCCGTCACCCATAGCTGCCGCATCATGAAGGTCGCGCGCCTCGCCACCATCGATTGCGGGTCGGAGAAGGTCGGCACCGGACTGAGCGGCAGCAGCTTGTAGGCGGTCGGCCGGCCGAGCGCGTTGCGGGCTTCGGCACTTTCGACCTTCCAGTACCGGGCGGCGTTGAAATCGACGTTGCGCTGCGCCTTCTGCTCGGACTCGAGAACGGTCTCTCGAATGGTGAAAGCATTGCCGTGCGGATTCTCGGGACCGACCGGCAGCGCCACGGTATCGACTTCGACGACACGGTTGCGCTCGCCGTCAACCGTCATGTCGAGCCGCATGTTGAAGATGTGCTGGTGATAGTGCGCGTAGACGCCGGGCGAAACGACGGTGCCGTAATGGGGCTGCTCGCCCGGCCTCAACCCGGCGGTATTCAGGATGCCGGTTGCTTTCATCTCGAAATGGATCGAGCCGTCCTGATGAAAGTACCAGAACGCACCGTATTCGTAATTGCCGACGGTCGAGATCGACGACACCACCAGGCGGCGGGCGCGCCGCACGTCCACTTCACCCGTGAACAGGTCGGTATGCTTCCAGAGGATGCCAAAATCCTCCTCGTGCAGGCACACCGCGCTCTCGATGCAATAGGGATCGCCCTTGCTGTCGGCCAGCCACGCGTCGAAATAACGGATGGCGCCGAGGCAGTCGCAGCCGAGCGTCAGCGAGTTCGCCAGCACGCCGATGCCGTACTCGCCGACGTCGAAGGCATTCTTGCGGAAATGCCCGCCGCCGGGATGTCCGTAAGGCACGACCATTTCCGATAGCGCCGCGCGGTGCATCACGGGCCGCAGCCTGCCGTCATCCTCGTAACCGACCGTATGCAGCACCAGCCCCTCGCGTGCGTTGAAGCCGACGCGAAACCGCCACTTCTGCCAGCGAACCTCATTGCCTTCAACGACGAAACTCGGGCCGGCCGGCTGCACGATTTCCAGCGGCTTCACATCGTCACGGAACGTGCTGCGATAGCGCGCCGCGTAGTTGCGGTTCGCCATCGGGACCTCGGCCTCGCCATAATCGTCGATGCGCAGAACTTCCGCCCGGTCGAGATGGATCACGGCGCAAAGCCCCTCGATCGGATGGGCGTAGCCGTTGTCGTTCTTCTCGCTCCGGTACCAGCAGAACGTATGCGAGAGCCGGCGGCCTTCCTCGTCCGGCAGTCCATAATTGCCTGCCGACCAGGGGTCGACCTGAACCTTTTCAATGTCGGTGATGCCGCGCTTGGCCAGTGCCGCCTGAAACCGCGGATCGGCCCGGGCGACTTCTCCGACCAGCATGATATCGTCGATCAGGATGCGCGGCCGCACGCCGGGCACATGCCGCCAGTCGACCACCCGGTCCGCGACGAGATCGACCAGGGCTTCAAAGACCTTGCCGTTGGTCCGGTCGAAGGCGCACACGAAGGCCTCACGCGCATACGCCTCTCCGGGCTTTGCGCCGTGCACGACGCTCTTGTCCGGTTCGTGCAAGCTGATGGTTTCGAACATCATGCCCGCCCCGAGATCGTGCGCCATGCGCACGATCGCCGCCGCGCGACGGATCTCGTCCGGCGTCAACGGATCCAGCGGATGCGTCGGCGAAGCAACGGCGCCGGCTTTTGCAACGGAATCCTGCATGATGATCCTCTCGACGTTCGCTTTGAAATATACCGATCAAGCGCCTTCCGGTGCCGATGCAGGCGGATATTCGAGGTAATCCGATTGATCGGCAAGGTAAATTTATGCGCGCTTCGCAGGCGGCTTTGCACGGAAGAATGCCTATTTGGGTCTCAGCACAAGCGTAGCCATACGACGGCGTGAGACGGCGCCGCCGGCGAAGCTCATTCGGGTCGAGATGGCTCCGCAGTTCGTGTAGGACAGTTGCAGCGAATTCAAATCCGGAGCGAACCGATTCCCCAACTCATTTTCGGCCTGGTCTATCTCTTGATCCTGACGCGCTTCATCTGGCCGCTGGAGCTGCCGCTTTCGATCAAGGTTGCGGTGGCGGCGCTCGTGCTGGTCGCGCTGCAGTTTCATCGCTGGAACAAGCTTTCGTCGGGCTCGGTATTCTCGCCGGAGTTTCCGCGTCCGGTGGTCATCCTCTTCAACTGGGCATTCGGCACGGTCGTCCTGCTGGCGTTGCTGCAACTGTTGCTGGACATCGGACTGCTCTCGGCCGCTCTGATCCACGGCGGCATCGTGGGCGCTCCCGACGGCGTTCGCTATGGATTGGCCGCGTTTGCCATGCTGGCCGCCGCGATCGGCGTCCGGCAGGCCATCCGCGTGCCCCCGCTCAGGGATATCGAGGTCGGCATCAGCGGGCTGCCGCGGCAATTCGATGGCTACACCATCCTCCAACTGACCGATCTTCACATCAGCCGGCTGTTTCCCGAATCATGGGCGCGCGCCGTCGTCGAGCGCTCGAATAAGCTTGGGGTCGACCTGATCGCGATTACGGGCGATCTGATCGACGGGACGCCTGAAGCGCGGCAGGCCGACGTCGAGCCGCTGCAAGACCTGCAGGCGACCGACGGCGTCCACGTGATATCAGGCAATCACGAGTATATTTTCGGCTACGGGATATGGATGGCGCGCTATGCCGCGTTGGGTCTGCGGTCGCTCGAGAACAGGCATATCGTGCTCGACCGCGACGGCGGAAAGCTCGTCATCGCCGGGATCACCGACCGCGCATCGCGCCACAATGGACATCCCGTCCGGGATCTTGCGGCGGTTCTCGAGGCTGCTCCCGCCGGCGCCCCCGTCATCCTGCTCGATCACCAGCCGAGCGACGCACGGCATGCCGCAAAGCTCGGCGTAGCGCTGCAACTGTCCGGACATACGCACGGCGGATTGATCTTAGGGATCGACCGCCTGGCCGCGCGTGCCAATGCGGGCTACGTTTCCGGCCGCTACGACGTCGGCGGGATGACGCTTTATGTCAACAACGGCACCGCGCTGTGGCCCGGCTTCGCGCTGCGGCTCGGTCGTCCCTCCGAATTGACGCGGATCACGCTGCGCCGGGCCGACGGCGCGTGACATCGTGGACTGCACCCCTCAAGTGAGACACGATAATCCCAATAATTACGGTGACAGTGCAGGTGCACTGTCACCGTAATTCCCGCATGGTGAATGTGGGCTGGGACGGGTGAGGCGACGGGATTAGAAAACAGCGCAACGGGCTGGCCGTCGATCAGGCTGCGTCCGAGATGCGCATTTCAACATGCAAGCCGGCAGCTCCGATCATATTGACCAAGGTATCGAGACCAAATAGCTCGATCTTGCCACGCATGAGGTCAGAGATGCGCGGCTGGGTAACGCCAAGGAGCTTGGCGGCCTCCGATTGGCTTAGTCCGGTCCGGGCGATTTGATCCTTCAATGCCGTGATCAACGTGGAACGGAGCTTCATGTTCTTAGTCTGCGCAGGTGTATCCTCAACTGCATCCCACACATTGTCGAAGCGTTTCTTGCTCATTGACCTAGCTCCTTTAGCAAATCCCGGTAGCGCTGCGCCATGCCTTCCGTCCGATCTCGTCGGATGGCGGCTCAAGACCGAGTGACCGGTTATGGCGGCAGGCTGCGTAGCCCTGTCACCGCAATCTGCGTGTCTCGTCGAAGGGGGGCAGTGCAGTCCTGGACTGCCACCGTAATAAATTGTTCTTGCCGCTTTTTTGAACGTGCGTACAAAAGTATTTCAGCTACAATTGCGGCGGGCTGGAAGAAACACGTTAGCAGCGGAGATTCTTCTATGGCTACGCACATCATCATGGATCATTCAGGCGACACCCGTCATCATTTCGATGTCCGGGACTTGAAAGCGCTGGCTGACGCCGAACGCCGCTTCAAGGCGTTGACGGGAGCCGGATTCACGGCCGCGACGCGGCAGGCAAACGGCGATATTTCCCTGGTGCGCTCCTTCGATCCGGCCGCGGAAGAGACGGTTTTCTATCCTCGTCTCGTTGGCGGCTGATATCGTCATGGCCTTTTGGCGGACTGCGGCGGGCTTGAATGCAGCTGCCGTGCGGCACATTGCCAACATGGTGCGGGCCGCACGAGCCCGCCAACGTGCGCGGTTTGAGGACCGCGAAGCCCGCGGCATGGCTCTGTTGCGCGAATGGCTGTCACCGCAGCAGCTGCGGCAGCTCGAGGCTCACAACTATTTCGAGGTCACCGGATGCAACAGCGGTACCCGGTATCGCATCCAGTACGGCGTCAGCACGAACGTTGTCGAGCTGGATGCGGATGGCCGGCCGCGTATGGGCTGGTGTTTCATACCTGAGGGCAATCTCGTCGCAGGAGACGTCATGCTCGCGCAGAAGATTGCCCTGGAAAGCAACGAGCGCGATGCCTTAGCGATCGCCAAGCAGTTTGTGGTGCCCCCGCGCCGACCCGACTTTCCGCATTGCGCCGGCGGTGCGTTGCATTGATTGGCGGCCGAATTCGATCACGAGATCGCCGCGCTTGTCGCGTGCGGATACGCTGAACATTGCGGGGAAAGCGCCGGAAGCATTATAATACCGGCATTTTGTATGGGGTTGTTTTGCGAGTTTTTGCGGAACGGTGCCGGCGTCACGAAATCGCAACGATCTCAAGCTCTTGCGGGGACGTGCCGACGACGTCGCCGACCGCCTTGCCCATCAGTGACCTCGCCACCGGAGAGACGAAGGAAATCGAGCCGGCCTTCGGGTCGGCCTCGTCCTCGCCCACGATCTGAAATTTCTGGACGCGTCCATCTTCGCGCTGGAACGTCACCGTGCTGCCGAAGGCGACGGTGTCGGTGGACGCCGGAGGGGGCATGACCTGAGCCGTCCGAACCCGTTCAGCAAGGTAGCGCGCGTCGCGCAACGGGATCGCGGCCTGCCGCCGTCGTTCATTGACGTCGTCGATCTGCTGCGCGGCCTCATAGGCCTCGCGCGCCTGCTGCAGCTGCTGCTCCAGCGCCTTCAATCCGGCTTCGGTCACGTGGTTGGGATGCGGCGAAACCGGGCGGTCGGGCAGCAGCGTCTCCGACGCCGTTTCCGCACTGTCTTCCTTGGTGAAGGCAACGCTCAAACCCAATACTCCAGATCACACCGACGGTTGGCAACGAGTGGGGATCATAGTGCAATGCGCGCAGGCTGTACGGTCGTTCTAAGTCGGGCTGCCGCACCCTTGTTCCGCCGGCAGTTCCCCGGCATTGGGGTCGCCCGGCGCCGTCGCCCAGGCCAGTTCGACCAGCGTCACGATGCGACGGCCGGCGCCGTCGAGCTGGCACACGATGAGGCCCTGTTCCTCGATGTAGCTCAGCAGACGCCGTGCCCGGCGTAGCGAGTGTGAGCCATAGGCGCGCGCAATCGCGGCATCGCCAGGACAGGGCCAGCCTTCTTTGGCGGCGCGGGCGATCATCATGAAGACGCCCTGCGTGTCCTCCGGCAGCAGCGAGGCGCGGACCGAGACATCCTGCCAGCCGTCATCATCAGCGATATCGGAGCCAAGCCCGGCGCGGGCGCGCGTCAGCATGCGTCGGAAGTCCGCAAGATCAGGCACGGCCGATCCCAGCCCCTCGATCCGGCAGCGCACCACGAACTCCTGATAGAGCACGCCGTGCGAGCGAAAGCCGGCGTCCGGTTCGGCCATGACGGCGCGCAGGATTCGATCCACGCGCTCGCGCCGCTCCGCCAGTTCTTCGGCGCTGAGCGTGGGCTCCACCGTTTCGGGGCGGATCTCCAGCGCCGCCGATTTTGCCGCCATCAGCTGATCGAGCAGGTCAGGCGGCGGCGAGCGGCGCTGCGGACGGTTAGTGTCGGGCGGCGGCGCGGCCAGGATGATGGCGTGGGCATCCGCCGTCGCTTCCGGCAGCGGCATCAGGCGCGGGGTCGCGTTGCGCGGCGTGGTGTCGGTCGGACCGATGCGCAAGCCCAGCGGACGGCGGGACAGCGCCGGGCCCAACGCGATGAACTGCCCGCGCTCCAGATCGCGGAACGCTTCGGCCTGCCGCCGCTCCATGCCGAGCAGATCGGCGGCGCGCGCCATGTCGATGTCGAGGAAGGTCCGGCCCATCAGAAAATTCGACGCCTCGGCCGCGACGTTCTTGGCGAGCTTTGCCAATCTCTGCGTGGCGATGATCCCGGCGAGCCCGCGCTTGCGGCCGCGGCACATCAGGTTGGTCATTGCGCCGAGCGAGAGTTTTCGCGCTTCGTCCGAAACCTCGCCGGCTATGGCCGGCGCGAACAGCTGGGCCTCGTCCACCACGACCAGCATCGGATACCAGTGGTCGCGGGCGATTTCGAACAGGCCGTTGAGGAACGCCGCCGCGCGCCGCATCTGGTTCTCGGCATCGAGCCCTTCGAGATTGAGCACGGTCGAGACGCGATGGATGCGCGCGCGCTCGCCGGCGACCTGCAGGCCGCGCTCGGCGTGATCCTCGGCATTGATCAGCAGATGGCCGAGATGCTCGGCCAGCGCCACGAAGTCGCCCTCGGGATCGACGATGGTCTGCTGCACCCAGGGCGCGCTCTGTTCCAGCAGGCGCCGCAGCAGATGGGATTTGCCGGAGCCTGAATTACCCTGCACCAGCAGCCGGGTCGCCAGCAGTTCCTCGAGGTCAAGCGTGGCCGGCGCGCCTGCCGTCGTGTGCCCCATCTCGATCGCAACGGTCATAACCCGACTCAAACTTCCCTCAGCGGAGGCGGGCTTAACAACCCGGCCGCCGCCCGTCGAGCGCGGATGGACGACGATCGCGCGTTCTCCACGGCTGCTCGCACGCGGTGGATAAATTCGCTCAGCATCGCTCGGATTCCGGAACGAAAAACGGCGTGTTCTCGAGTTCCGGCTCGTTGAACGCCTCGACCCTGCGGCGCATGTGATCGATATCCTCGCAGAACAGCGAAGTCGCGATCGCACCCGCCACCCGCTCGGCTGCGATATTGACGCCCGGTATATCGCTGGCGATCGCGGTATGGCTGGCGTGCGCGCCGAAATTGACCAGATAAATCTTTCCAAGCGTCGGTTCGATGCCCGGCGTTTTCTCGATCAGTTCGAAGCCGGGGCCGAGATATGGGAAGCGCTCCAGATCGCGGCGGCGCAGGTCGGGCGAGGGCTGGTAGCGATCGCCCCAGGTGGCGATACCAGGCGCATAGTGCGCAAGTTCCGGGATCCGCGCCGGATCGACGTTGAAGCCGGTGCCGACGATCAGAAAATCATGCAGCCTGGCTTCATCCTGACCTGCGATCTTCACCGCGACTTTTTCGCCCGCGCGCGATGCCGTTTCGACCCCCGCGCGAAAATGGATGTGGAAGCCGCTCAGTTTCATCGTTCGGTTGACGGTTTCGTGCGGCACCGGGGACTGGATGTCGTTCAGATAGACCGTAATGGCCCAACGTTCGGCATCGGGCAGCGAAGACCAGCCGTGCAGGAAGCCGGGAAACGCCGAACCGCGCCCCTTGTTGACCTGCGGCAGATAAGGCCGGCGCACATACATGTCGACATGCGCAGCACCGCGTTCGAGTGCAGTCGCCGCGTTGTCCCACGCGGAGGCGCCGCCACCGAGGACGGCGATGGATTTTCCGCGCAGGGCGTCGAAATCGATTGCGTCGTTGGTATGGGCGGCGAGATCGGGCGTGAGCGAGCGATCGATGAAGTCCGGCCAGAGGTCACCGCCGGCGCCGGCGCGGCCGGTCGCGAGAACGACGCGCCGCGTCAGTATGCTTCGACGCGCCCCGTTTTCGTTCAGCACGGCTTGTATAAAAGAGCCCGCGGGTTCGAGCGCTTCCAGCGCAACGCCGTGGCTGACGGGCAATGCCAGCACCTTCTGCAGCCAGGACAGATAGTCGACCCAGGTCCCGTTATGAATCTTGTAAAGCGCATCCCACGCGGCGATGCCGTATTTCGCTTCATACCAGGCGCGGAAGGTGAGCGCAGGAATACAAAGCGCCGGGCCCGTCAACGTCTTGGGCGAGCGCAGCGTGTCCATGCGCGCGTAGGTGAGCCAGGGCCCTTCCTCGCCCGGCCGCGAGCGCTCGACCACCGCGATATTGCGCACGCCCTTGAATAGCAGACTGCCGGCGGCGGCGATGCCATTCATGCCGGCGCCGACGACCAGGACGTCCAGAACAGGTTGGCCGCGCGCGTCGACGATGCTCGCCGGCCAGTTCGCCGCCGGTACGCCCAGCAGCTCCAGGTCGCGCGCCACGGCACGCTCGTGCCGTGCGAGCCCCGCCAGATCGGTGCGGTCAATCCTGTCCAATGTCTGCCCCATCGTCTACGAACCTAACGAGTTCTTCTATCCGTAGCGTGTCGTCAAGCGCCGCGATGTGCCTGCGGCCTCTGCACGTGCTGAATCAAGCCGCGCCTGGCATCGCATAGGCCGTCGGCAAATTCGCCGGGTATGCCTGCCCGAGTATATTCGATGGCATGGAAATTGCTGAATATCCGGCTACAGTTCGTCGTTCAACCGCGGAGATTTGGAATGCTTGAGGGAGCCGAGGTGCGACTGGCTGTCGATATCGGAGGCACGTTCACCGATATCGTGCTGGATGTGGGTCAGGATCGCAAAACCCGAAAGGTGCTGACGACACCGGCGCGGCCGGAGCAGGCGGTGCTGGACGGGATGCGTCTCATCCTGGCCGATGCGCGTGCTCACATATCCGACATCGACGTCTTCATTCACGGCACCACGCTGGCGACCAATGCCATCATCGAACGGCGCGGCGCGAAGACGGCGCTGGTCGCAACGGAAGGTTTTCGCGACGTGCTCGATATCGGCACCGAGAGTCGCTACGATCAGTATGATCTCTCGATCGACAAACCGAAGCCGCTGGCACCGCGCGCCCTGCGTTTCACGGTGCCCGAACGCATCGATTCGCATGGCGCGGTACGATTGCCGCTCGATGAAGCCGCGGTACGGGAGCTCGCGCCTGAACTGCGCGCGCAGAATGTGGAGAGCGTCGCCTTCGCCTTCCTTCACTCCTATGCCAATCCCGAGCATGAACGGCGCGCCGCTGCAATCCTGAAGGAGGAAATGCCCGGTGTCTGGATCACGCTGTCGTCGGCGGTTTGTCCTGAAATCCGCGAGTATGAGCGGACCTCGACCGCCGTCGCCAACGCCTATGTGCAGCCGCTGATCGACGGCTATCTCGCGCGTATGGCCGAGGGGCTGCAGGCCGAACAGTTTCGCGGTGCGATCTATCTCGTGACATCCGGCGGCCGCGTCACTTCGATCGAGACGGCACGACGCTTTCCGGTGCGCCTCGTCGAATCTGGGCCGGCCGGTGGCGCGATCTTTGCGGCGCAGATTGCGGCGCGGCTCGGCGAGAGCAGGGTGCTGTCGTTCGACATGGGCGGCACCACCGCAAAAAGCTGCCTGATCGAAAAGTACCAGCCCGAAACCTCGCGCGTGTTCGAGGTCGATCGCGCCGCGCGCTTCCTGAAAGGCTCGGGCCTGCCGGTGCGCATTCCCGTCATCGAGATGGTCGAGATCGGCGCCGGCGGTGGCTCGATCGCGCGCGTCGACGCGCTCAAGCGCGTTACGGTCGGCCCGGAGAGTGCTTCGTCTGAGCCAGGACCTGCCTGCTACGGTCGCGGGGGCCAGCGGCCGGCCGTGACGGACGCGGATGTCGCGCTCGGCAAGATCGATCCGGATGCTTTCGCCGGCGGGACCATCAAGCTCGACCTTGAACTGTCCAGGCAGGCCTTGTTGCGCGATATTGGCGAACCGCTTGGGCTATCGGCGGAAACGTCAGCCTATGCGGTGCATGAAGTGGTGTGCGAAAACATGGCGAGCGCTGCCCGCGTGCATGCGGTCGAACGTGGCGCCGTCGTGGGTCAGCATACCCTGATCGCCTTCGGTGGGGCCGCGCCGCTGCATGCGGCCCGTGTCGCGGAGAAGATCGGCGTCTCGCGTGTCATCGTGCCGTCCAATGCCGGCGTCGGCTCGGCCGTGGGATTTCTCGCGGCGCCGATCGCTTATGAGCTGGTGCGCAGCCGCCATGCAAGGCTCGACGCCTTCGATGTAAGCGCCGTGTCCGACCTGCTAGACGAGATGGCGACCGAGGCGCGCGCGCTGGTCGAGCCGGGTGCCGCGGGTGAGCCCGTGCGCGAACGGCGCGCCGCCTTCATGCGCTATGTCGGACAAGGACACGAGATCACGATCGAGCTGCCGAACCGACCGCTGACGGACGCCGATCTCGCAGGCCTGCGCCAGACCTTCGAGAAGGATTATGCGGCCCTGTTTGAGCGTTCGATACCGGGGGCTGCGATCGAAGTGCTGAGCTGGTCGGTGCTCGCGACCACCGAGCCGCGCAATCCGTCGCGGGTTGCCGAGGTGACGCGCATGCCGGCCGGAAAGGCCGCGGGCAGCCGCAAGTTTTTCGACGGCCGCGCGGGGAAGGTCATCGAGATTCCCCTTTATCACCGCAACCAGATGGCGCCGGGCGCAACCATCGCAGGCCCCGCCGTGATCGCGGAAGACGAGACCTCGACATTCGTCTCGACAAGCTTCGACGCCCATATCGACGGTGCCGGAAGCATCGTCATGGAACGGAAGGCGGCATGACCATGAGCAAGCCCGATGGCGCGAGCCTGATCGATCTGCAGATCATGTGGCACCGGCTGATTGCCGTAGTCGAGGAGCAGGCGCAAGTGCTGCTGCGCACGGCGTTCAGCCCGATCGTGCGTGAATGCGGCGACCTCTCGGCCGGTGTGTTCGACCTCAAGGGACGCATGCTGGCGCAAGCGGTGACGGGCACGCCGGGCCACGTCAATTCGATGGCGGAGTCCGTCAAGCATTTCATCGCCCATTTTCCGATCGAGACGATGAAGCCGGGCGACGCCTACATCACCAACGATCCCTGGATGGGGACCGGCCATCTCAACGACTTCGTCGTCACCACGCCCTGCTTCAAGGACGGTAAGGCGGTTGCGCTCTTTTCCTGCACCAGCCATCTGATGGATATCGGCGGCATCGGCTTCGGGCCTGATGCCACCGATGTCTTCATGGAGGGATTGTACATCCCGATGCTGAAGCTGATCGATCAGGGCGTCGTTAATGAGACGCTGATGGCGATGATCCGCAGCAACACGCGGCTGCCGATCGACACCGAAGGCGACACCTATTCGCTGGCGGGCTGCAACGATGTCGGCTGCCAGCGTCTTGTCGAGATGATGCGCGAGTTCGAAACCGAGTCGCTCGATACGCTCGGCGATTTCATCTGTGACCGCTCGCGCGATGCGGTGCTGGCCGAGATCGGAAAGCTGCCGAAGGGCGTCTGGCGCAACAGCATGGTCGTCGACGGCTATGATGCGCCGGTCACGCTTGCGGCGACGCTGACGATTTCGGATGAAGGCATTCACGTCGATTTCGACGGCACGT
>CADEDX010000037.1 GCA_902826195.1 uncultured Bradyrhizobium sp.
CGCGGCCGAGCTTGCGGTGGTCGCGCTTCTCGGCTTCCTCGATCTGCTTGAGATAGGCGTCGAGCTCTTCCTGCTTGGCGAAGGCCGTGCCGTAGATGCGCGTCAGCATCGGGTTGTTGCTGTCGCCGCGCCAATAAGCGCCGGCCACCTTCATCAGCTTGAAGGCGTTGCCGATCTTGCCGGTCGACGACATGTGCGGACCGCGGCACAGGTCGAACCAGTCGCCCTGGAAATAGATCTTGATCGGCTCGTCGCCGGGGATAGCGTCGACCAGTTCGACCTTGAAGGCCTCGCCCTTGTCGCGGAACACCTGCTTGGTCTTCTCGCGGTCCCACACTTCCTTGGTGAAGGGCTTGTCGCGGGCGATGATCTCGCGCATCTTCTTTTCGATCGCCGCAAAATCCTCCGGCGTGAACGGCTCGTTGCGGAAGAAGTCGTAATAGAACCCGTTTTCGATGACGGGACCGATCGTCACCTGCGTGCCCGGCCACAGCGATTGCACGGCTTCCGCCAGCACATGCGCGCAGTCATGCCGGATCAGCTCCAGCGCGCGCGCGTCATCGCGGTTGATGAGCTCGATCTTCGCGTCAGTCGATATCGGATCGTTAAGGTCGGAGACCACGCCATCCAGCGCGACCGCCACGGTGCGCTTGGCCAGCGACGGCGAAATGCCTTTGGCGACGTCGAGGCCGGTGATGTCCCTGGCGTATTCGCGCTTGGCGCCGTCGGGGAAGGTGAGGGTGATCTTTTCCAAGGGTTCGGCGGGCTTTAAATTGGCAAGGCCAAACTGGAATCCGGATCCGGGCGTGTTCTGGTCAGACATGTCATTCTCCTGAATGCTCACTCCTGCGAACGAGCGCAGGTAAGCGGAAAGCAGCGGTATAGCAGGGGATTCGGCTCCTGCAATCGGGCAATATCGAGAAATTCAGGTCAAATCCCGCCGACAATCGAAGGGCCGGGGTCCGATCGCGTGGCCCGTCATGCGAGCGGAACGAGCCGACCAAAGGTTGCGGCGCCGACGGGCATTGTCTAGTTTAAGCGTTACCACTGCATATCCCCCGTTGATGACGCCGGTCATGATGCTTCGCCTCTTCCTTCTCGCAGTCCTGCTGCTGGTTCACGGTGAGGTGAATGCCCAGACAGCGGCCGAAAAGCACGGATTTCCGCCCCGGCTGATCATCTACAACGCCAAGGGCCCGCCTGATGCGTGCGGGCCGGGGTGCGATCGCTGGATTGCGGTCGAAGGCCAGATCGATGAGGGCGCGGCCGCGCGCATCGGCCGCTTTCTGCGCGACGTCAAGGACAGCAAGCGGCCGATCTACTTCCATTCGCCGGGCGGTTCGGTCAGGCCGTCCTATGTCATTGCCCGCCTGCTGCGCTCGAGGAAGGCCGTCGCCCGGATCGGCCGCACCATCGCGTCCGCCTGCGCCGGAGGAACCCAGGTCGATGCGGCCTGCCTCAAGGTCAAGACGGCGGGCGGCGAGGTCGAGGCGGAACTCATGACCCGCAACGCGATGTGCAATTCCGCCTGCGGCTATCTGTTTCTCGGCGCCACCACCCGCGAGGTCGCGCCGGACGCCGTGGTCGCCGTGCATAATTCCAGGCTGACGTTGCACGCGCGCGGTCCGTTCTCGGCGCAGCAGATTGCCGAATTCAAGCAGCGCAGCATGGCGAAGGCCGACCGCGAGCGCGTCGCCTTCGTCGTCTCGATGGGAATCGCACGCGAACTGGACGACCTCATCAAGACGGTGAAGTACGAGAGCCTCCACATTCTCACGCGCGCCGAGCTCTATCGCTTCGGGATCGATACGCGACCGTTGCCGGAGACGGCGTGGACGCTCGAAACGGCCGCGCGACCCTACATCCGCAAGATCGCCGCCGCCAAACAGGACGACGGCGCCTCGTTCCGAACGATGGAGTGGCGGTTGTTCTGTGAGAACAAGGACCGCGCGCGGCTGATGTTCGTGCGGGAATCCGGCCAGGAAGCCGGCGGCCTCAACACGATGATGCTGATGGCGGGCTCGGACAAGTCGGTGGCGTTCGGAATATATCCTGCGCGGGTCGGCAAGTTCGAGGTGTGGAGCGACGTCGTGGCCTCCGAGGCCATGCAGGCTATGCTGGCGGCCTCGCGCTTGCAGATGGGCGAGGGGACACGCGACGCGGAAGGAAAAACCAAGCTTGCGACGTTCAACATCGATACGCTCGGCCTTGGCGCATCATGGACGCGGCTGCAGTCTTCGTGCCCGGCCAACACCACACCGCCTCCAGCCGCAACCTCCACGTTCAACGCGCTGCCCGTAATGCCGTCCATCTCCACGGCTCCCGCGACGCCGGCGAAGTGAGGGGCAAGCAATCGTCGTTCTCGCAAGCGCGCCGGATTGATCGGCAGGAGTTTTGGCCAGCTTCCTGAGCTCGTCGGCGCACCCGCGCCCGCCCGTAATGCTCGATGGTTATCCTTTGACACTCACGTTGGGGAGCCGGATGGGCATGCCCGCCTAGTCTAGACCGGCGCGCGCATCACGATGCTGGTCGGTCTGTTAAAGCCCTCGTGGGAGGCCTCCGCCGTCTTCAAAAATCCCATCCGGGAAAACGCCGCGTGATTTTCCGTCAGCTCGATGCGGGTCTCCAGTTCGAGCATCCCGATGCCACGCGAACGCGCTTCGCTGCGGGCGGCTTCCACCAGTTTTCGGCCGACGCCGGCGCGTTGCAGCGTGTGGCTGACGGCGAGCTTGCCGATGTAAAGGGCATCGTTCTTCTGGTGCAGAAACAAGCAGCCGACCAGATCGGATGCCCGATACGCCAGCAACAGCGTACCGCTTTCGGCATGCGCCTGGACCGAGTGGGGCGTCAGCTTCAAGGCCGAGGAGGACGGATTAATGCGCGGCCCCATATAGGCAAACGCATTGAGATCAGTTGAAGCACGCGCTCCCAATCGCTGAAATCAGGGGCCGCGGGGCGGACAACAATGTGCGGAGCGTTGGTCACCATGGCCTTGCTACCGCCGACCGGGTCGAAAGTCATTCTTCTCAAGTGCAAGACCGCCGACGAACGGCCTGATGCCGTCGAGCACCGCTCGTTGGTCACCGGCGAAGACCCAGTGATCGGCGCCGTCGAGCTCGATGAAGCGCGCTTGCGGGATGTGGTCGGCCAGATGTCTTCCGGCGCCGATGCGGACGGCGCGGTCGCCGCGGCGGTGCAGCACCAGCGTTGGAACGGCAATCCGCCCGAGGAGATGCCGCACATCCGTATCGCGCAACGCCTCGAGCACGCCCTTGATGGCGCCAGGGCTCGAGGCCGCACGAAGCAGGCCGGCCCACCACGCTCTCGCTTTGGCATCGCCGGCGAGACTCGGTGCGAACGTATCGATTCCCGCAGGCCCGCCCCAGGCAGACACCAGTTGCTGTAGCCACGCATCATATTGTTCGGCGTGCAGCGCATGCGGATAATCCGGCGCAAAACTTCCTTTCGCGAGCGAGTCGAACAGGATTAGCCCCGCGACGCGGTCGGGATGCTCGGCCGCGAAGCGGATACAGGCCGGTCCGCCTTCGGATGCGCCGAACAGCACCACCCGGTGTGAGCATGCGGCATCGAGCACGGTGCGGATGTCCTGTGCGGTCGCCTCCGCGCTGGGGCTGAACCCGACCCGGTCGGAAAGGCCGACGCCACGGCGGTCGAACAGGATGAGACGGCCCATCTCCGCCAGCGCGGAAAGGAACGCCCGGCAGGCCGCGTCTTCCCAGACGCGTTCGACATGCGACACGAAGCCGGGCAGCATCAGGATGTCGGGGGTGCCTTTGCCGTAGGTCTGGAAGGCGAGATGGACGCTGCCGCCGCTGACATATTGCGTCGGCGGCGGCGCCTCGGCAGCGGCCTTGAGCAGCGCGGTCGTCTCGGCTTCGGGCGCGACGTCGAGTTCGTCGCGCAAGCGTTGCGTCAGCGCCTTAAGCTGGCGCTCGGCAGCGGCCCGATCATTACCGAGCAACAGGTTGCGAATGAGGTGGCGCGTATAGATCTCGCTGAGGGGGTCGAGCGCCACCAGGCGGCCGGCATGCGCGGCGGCGGAGGCGTAGTCGCCGGCCGCCTGCTTTTCCTGCACCACCCGTTCCAGCGCCTGGATCGCGCGGCCGCGCAGGGCCTCCTTTCGAAAGAACGCCCATTCGTCGAATTGCGGACAGTCGCCGGGCGAGAAGCCGTCGAGGAAGTCGGCCTGATACAGCGCGCAGGCGCGTTCGAACTCGCCGCGGTCACATGCCGATTCAAATCGATGTGAATCGATTTCCACATCGATCGTTGCCGACAGCCGGACCGTGGACCGGTCCGATGCGAGGACATCGCCGAGCGCGGCCTGGAGGCGATGCAGCAGCCGGCGCAGCCTTGCCCGCACCACGTCCGCCGGACTTTCCGGCCACAGCATGGTTGCGAGCACGTCGCGCCCGACCGGGCCCCTGGCTTCGGCCAGGTAGACCAGCAGCGCGAGTCCCTTGCGCAGCGCCAGCGGGCACAGCCGGTCATCACACCGAATCTCCGGGAATCCGAGCGTCCGGACGCTGAACGAAGCCATGGCGATGCGATCTTCGGTGGGAGCATCCGGGAATACGGTGGTTCCGGGGACGCTGAGGGGACGGTTGCGATGATAGCACCGGCGCAATTGCACCGTCACCTCCGGAGAAACGTCATGACAGGACGCGCCGCGGCCCTCATTTACGGGCTCACGAGCTATCTCATCTTCTCGCTTTCATTCGCCTATATGCCGGCCTTCCTCGGCGATTTTCTGGTCCCGAGGACGATCGACGTCGGACCGGACAGGGCTCCGGCTCACGCGATTCTGATCGACATCATTTTGCTGGGCCTGTTCGCGATCCAGCACAGCGTGATGGCGCGCCCGGCCTTCAAGCGCTGGTGGACGCGCATCGTGCCGGCTTCCTGCGAGCGCAGCACCTATGTGCTGATCTCGAGCCTGCTGCTGGTCCTGATCTTCTGGCAGTGGCGCCCGATCCCCGCGACCGTCTGGCGCGTCGAGGGCTGGCTGGCGGCGATGCTCACGGCGATCTTCTGGCTCGGCTGGCTGATCGCGCTGCTTTCGACGTTCCAGATCGATCATTTCGAGCTGTTCGGCGTGCGCCAGGTCGTCGACGCGCTGCGCGGCGCCGCCGGTCGCCTGCAGGCATTCAAGACGCCGCTGCTGTACCGGCTGGTGCGTCACCCGCTGATGCTCGGCATGCTGCTCGCGTTCTGGGCGACCCCGCACATGACCGCCGGGCATTTGCTGTTCGCTATGATGAGCACGGGCTACATCCTCGTCGGCGTCAGGCTGGAGGAGCGCGATCTCGTCGCCACGTTCGGTGCGACCTACGAGCAGTATCGTCGCCGCGTGCCGATGCTGCTGCCGCGTCTGTTCGGCGGGGCTTCCGTTGCGTCCGAAACGCGTCACGGAGGTTGAGATGCGCGCCATTCTCTGCAACGCCTTCAAAGGCATCGAAGCCCTTGGTTTCGCCGAGGTCGACGAACCCCGGCCGTCGGCCAATGAAGTTCTCGTCGACGTCCATGCCGCGTCCGTCAGCTACATGGACTATCTGATGAGCTGCGGCGGCTATCAGATGCGCCCCGAGCTTCCCTATGTGCCGGGAACGGATGCCGCCGGCGTCGTACTGGCCTGCGGCGACCAGGTGACGCGCTTCAAGCCCGGCGACCGCGTCAGTTGCGGCAACTGGTTCGGCGCCTTTGCCGAGCGCATGGTGGCCAAGGAGAGCAGCGTCGCCATGCTGCCGGCCAACGTCGATTTCACCGTGGGATCGACGGTGATGCACACCTATCTCACGGCCTGGTATGCGCTGATCGAGCGGGCGCGGCTGCAGGCCGGCGAGACCGTGCTGGTGACGGGGGCGGCCGGCGGCGTCGGCCTCGCCTGTGTCGAGATCGCGCATTTGATGGGCGCGCGGGTCATTGCCGTCGTGGGCGGTGCCGCGAAGGCGGCGCTGGTCCGCGCGCATGGCGCCGCCGAGGTCATCGACCATTCGTGCGAGGACGTGCGTGAGCGCGTGAAGGCCCTTGCAGGGGGCAAGGGTCTCGACATCTGCGTCGACAATGTCGGCGGCGCGCTGTTCGCGACGCTCGCGCGATTCATGGGCTGGAACGGCCGGCTGCTGCCGATCGGCTTTACCAGCGGCGAGATTCCGTCGCTCGCCATGAATCTGCCGTTGCTCAAGAACTATTCGGTCGTCGGCGTGTTCGTCGGCGCCTGGATGGAGCGCTACCCGGAAGAGGCCGCCCGCGCGTCGGAAAAGATCATGGCGTGGGTCGGCGAGGGTAGGCTGCGCCCGCAGGTCGACCGGGTGCTTCCGCTGCAGAAGGCCGGTGAGGCGATGGGGCTGGTGGCGAACAGGAGCGCGATGGGGCGGATCGTGCTGCAGGTCAGGCAAGACCCCTGACGTTACCGCCTGGCTGCAGACGCGCTGGCGACCCGTGTAAGCGCCGGCGTTGCCGCCATCCTGACCAGCGCATCCTTGATCGGATGCTCGGTCCAGGCCTGCGTGACGTAATCGCGGTGGGTGACCCCATCGGGCGTCTGCACGAACACCACGCTGCCGGGCTTCAGCGGTTCGTCCATGGTCTCGGTGACCGCGATGCCGCGGTCGCGGAGCATCTGCATCAGCTCCTGGTCGTGCCGTTTGGTGTAGCGGGTGTAGGAAGAGATGAAGAAGCCGGTGCGGTTCTTCTCGATCCAGGACGCGAACTTGTCGAGTTCGCCATAGACCGCGTCGAGCAGGAACACGCCGCTGATACGGTTGGGGACGCCGCCGACCTCGAGGCTCCAGGCGGTCGGCAGGAAGCCGCCGCTATAGCCGACGATCACGATCGGCAGGTTGGCGAAAGTTTGCGCCGATTTCGGATCGCCATAGAGGCGCGCGAGGTGGCTTGCCGATTCATCGATGAAGCGCTTGAAGCCGCCCGGCTGCCAGAAATTTCCGGCCGAGGAGTCGGCGGCGTTGACCGCGAGCTGGGGGGCGAGCAGCACGGCGTTGACGCCAGAGTCCGAGATCTGCTGCGGCACCAGTTGCCGGTCGCGGACGTCGCGCTCCAGCGTCGCGCCGTTGCCGTGGAAGAACACCACGATCACGCCGGGCTTTTTGACGTCGAAGGTTTCCGGGACATGCAGCAGCACGCGGTTATCGTTGTAGGTCTCGTCCTGCCAGTAGACGCGGCCGTTGATGGCGCGGTGGCCCTTGCGATCGCCGTTGGTGATGTTGAGGAAGGGCTCTTCGGAGCGCGGATTGGTACCGGAATAAGGGAAGGCCGAGGATTTCATCGCGACCAGCGTGGTCAGTTCCTCGCGGTCCGTGCGGGGCAAAGTGAGCGTCGGCGTCAGCGAGGCGACCCTCACGGGCTCGGTACGCACGGCGCGCGGCGGCTGCGGCGCCAGCGCGACCTTGCGCCGAACCTGCGGCAGGCTTTCGTTGGCGGTCGGGAAACGGTCGGCGAACTGCAGCTGTGGAAAACGATCCTCGAACATATCGATCGACGTCCGGTCGGCCGAAGCTTCGGACTTGCCGGTCCGGGATTTTGCGCCGTCCGTGTTCGCCGCCAGCATGTCGGCGCTCGGCGCCTTGCCGCTGTGAACCAGGACGAAGGTCAGCGGTGCGCACAGCGCGGCCATCGCGACCCAATGCCATCGCTTCAGCATACGACGCCGCGGGGCCGGGGCCACCGCCCGGCTGGCGCGATCATCTGTCAGGAATTTCGGAATCGCTCCGACCATCCACCCCGATGTCCCAAGAAACCCAAGAAGGAAACCCAAGAAGGAAATCCAAAAGTCCGCCGTCAACCGGCGTAAGCCCGCACGCGTTTAGGCCACGTTAAGCGTCCGGAAAACTCCCCATTCCGGAAACCTGAGGAGACCATGCGATCGTGTCGCGATTGTGGGACGCCATGATGTTTTCGCAATCCGGTGGCGGGCATCGGAATGTAGATGGTACTATTGAACCGATTTCGTGCCTTATTTTAAACCATTGGTATCATTGCTTGAATTGAGGCGCATCAGCCTGCACGATGCAGTTCCTGGCGCGGCGCTGAAAGCATGGTCCGAGATGTCGGCATCAGAAACGGGTAGTCCGGCGTGGCCGGGCGCGCGCTCCGGCAGCGGGTCCACGGTTTCTGTTCTGGTGGCGGTAGCCATCGTGGTGGCCGACATGGTCGGCGTCGGCGTCTTCACCAGCCTCGGCTTTCAGGTCAAGGACATCCCGTCAGGCTTTTCCATCCTGATGTTGTGGACCATCGGCGGAATCGTCGCGTTGTGCGGGGTGTTTTCCTACGGCGAACTCGGCGCGATGTTTCCGCGCTCGAGCGGCGAATACAACTTTCTCGGCCGGGCCTATCATCCGGGCTTCGGTTTTGTGGCGGGCTGGGTGTCGGCGACCGTCGGCTTCGCCGCGCCTGTCGCGCTCGCCGCCATGGCGTTCGGCGAGTACGGCAAGTCGGTTGTACCGGATGCATCGCCACTGGCGCTCGCGATCGGCGTGGTCTGGCTGGTGTCGCTGGTGCAACTCACCGGCCTGAAGCACTCCTCGAACTTTCAACTGATCGCGACCATCCTGAAAGTGTTGCTGATCGTGGCGTTCCTGGTCTGCGGCTTTGCGATCGGCACGGCGCAGCCGGTATCGTTTGCACCTTCGGCCTCCGACTTCACCCATATCGTCAGCGCGCCGTTCGCGATCAGTCTTGTGTTCGTGATGTATTCGTTCTCGGGCTGGAACGCGGCGACCTACATCATCGGCGAGGTGAGGTCGCCGGAGCGCAACGTGCCGCGCGCGATGTTGATCGGAACGCTGATCGTGCTGGTGCTCTATGTCGCGCTCAACGCGGTGTTTCTGCATACCGCGCCGATCGACAAGCTCGCCGGTCAGCTCGATGTCGCCCGGATTTCCGGCAGCTACATCTTCGGCGAATTCGGCGGCCGCATCGTCGGCGCGATGATCTGCTTCGGACTGATTTCCTCGATCAGCGCCATGATGTGGATCGGCCCGCGCGTCATGATGACGATGGGCGAGGACATGCCGGTGCTGCGGGTGTTTGCCCGCAGGTCCGACGGCGGCGCGCCGGCCTACGCCATCCTGTTTCAGCTCACGGTCGCGAGCCTGCTGCTGTTCACGCGCAGCTTTGAAGCCGTGCTCGAATTCATTCAGTTTTCTCTGCTGTTCTGTTCGTTCTTCACCGTACTCGCCGTCATCAAGCTGCGGATCACGCGTCCCGACCTGCCGCGGCCGTACCGCGCCTGGGGATACCCGGTCACGCCGCTGATCTTCCTGCTGGTGACCGGTTTCATGATGTACCACCTGTTGAGCGAACAGCCGTTGCGCTCGTTCCTCAGTCTCTTGATCATGTTTTCAGGCCTGTTGATCTACGCCGTTTTCCGCAAGCGTGCAGATCAGGTCCCCGCCGTCGCCGCGGGGCGCGAATGAGCATATTGCGTTCCCTGTGCGTTGCGTCTTTGGCAGCCATCGTGATGCTCGCGGCCGTGGCCGGTGTCCATGCGCAGACCGCCACGGCGGACGACACCGCAAAGTTTCTCGCCGGCATGATGCCGTCGGCGGATTCGCCGCTGACGCCGCTTACGCAGGAGGCGGCCTGGCAGCGCCACGCCAAATTCTTCGACACGGCTTTCGGCCAGCTCGAGCAGCGCCAGATGTCGCGGATCCGCGCCTGGGCGGACGCCAATCTGGCGGCGCCAAAACCCGTCATGCTCTACATGTTCTCGGGCCCCGACTTTCTTTACGCCAACGCGTTCCATTCGAAGGCGTCGACCTATGTGCTGAGCGCGCTCGAGCCGGTCGGCTCGGTGCCGGATTTGACGAGATTGTCGCGCGGCGGCGTGGCGTCCGCGCTCTACAATGTCGAGCGTTCGCTCGGCTCGATCCTCAGCTTCAGCTTCTTCATCACCAAGGATATGAAGACTGATCTGCAGTCAGGCCAGATCAGCGGCACGCTGCCGATCCTCTATGTGTTCCTGGCGCGCTCGGGCATGACGGTCAAGAGTGTGGGGCCGGTCGCGCTGGACGACAAGGGGGCTGCGTATGTCGCCGGCGAAAATCCCGGACCGAATGCCGTTCGCGGCGTGCGCATCGTCTTCGCCGGCAGCGACGGTCAGGACAAGACGCTGTATTATTTCTCGACCGACCTGTCGAACGCCGGCGTCAAGGCCAGTGGCTTCCTGAAATTCTGCGAGACGCTCGGCCCCGCCAACAGCCTGATCAAGAGCGCGTCCTATCTGCTGCACTCCGGCAATTTCAGCACCGTGCGCAGTTTCCTGCTCAACAACAGCGCCAGCATCATCCAGGACGATTCAGGCGTTCCGCTCGGCTATTTCAACGCGAAGAAGTGGCGCTTCTTGCCGTTCGGCCGCTACCTTGAGCCGATCGACAAATTCCCGGGACTCTATCAGCGGTCCTACGCCGAATTGTTCCGCCGCGCGCAGCCGATCGATTTCGGCATCGGCTATCGCTGGCGCACGCACGAGACCAATGTGCTGCTGGCGGTGAAATTGCCCGACGACGGCGCGGCCGGCATCGAAGCGCTGTCAGCCGAATCCCCTTCGCCGCCGCCACCGCCGCGTCCCCCAAGACCGCGCCGGCCCGCAGATATCGCGCCGCAGCCGAGAGACGGCGGGTTCTTCTTCTGGCGATATTAAACGGAGAGGCTGCGGAACCGGGGAGTTCCCGGAAAGCCGCGCTGCGCATTCATGAGGAGTTGACGCCGCGCCAGCGTCCATAACGCCACGGCAGATACCACCGCGCGCCCGGCGGCCGGGTCGATGGAACATTGTCGATGCCGGAGGTGCCCCACGGCTGGCAGCGCAGGATCCGCGCCAGCGTCATCCAGCCGCCGCCCCACAGCCCAAAACGTTCGATTGCTTCGTCGCCATACACCGAACAGGTCGGAAGATGCCGGCAGTTGTAGCCGACCAGCGGCGACAGCGTGTGCCGGTAGATCCAGATCAGCGCGCGCCCTGCATTGCGCGGCAAACGGCGCGCCGTGCTGGCACACTCCGTGCATAGTTTGTGGGGAAACTGATTGGCAGATGTCATGCTGAGCCAAGTATGTGATGGCGTACGTAGTCTTGCGGGAGTTCCCGCGCAAGGAACTGATTTGCTGCAGATATTTGCGCCACACTTCTCAATTATCGCATTGCGAAGCGGCGCAGCAAGCGACGGTGTTGTGGACGACACAGGACAGGAAGGTTACCCTTTTCACAACGCTTCGATGACAGAATCATGTCGCGTTGAAGTGGGTCCGTTGCCATCGCCCCAGAATGGGGTTTCGGGGAAGGAACCAAATTGAGGTTTGTGAGGTCGCTGAAATTTCGCGGCTGGGCGCTCCTCGGCGCAACGGCCGTTTGTCTCGCATTGTCGGGCGCGGTCACGACGCTCGGTAACTCGGCTCACGCCGGCGGCACCCTCGAAGAACGCAAGCAGCCGATGCATTTCAAGTGGAATGCCTGTCAGCCCGACTGCAGCGGCTGGGTCTCGGCGGTCGGCATCGTCACGGCGGACAGCCCGCGCGAGTTCGAGGAATTCGCCAAGGATCGTCAACTCGCCGGCGCGACCATCGTGCTCGATTCCAGCGGCGGCTCGGTCAATGATTCCATCACGCTCGGCCGAAAATTTCGCAGCCTCGGCGCGCTGACCACCGTCGGCACCACCGTGCGCACGCAAACCCCTCAGGGCGAGCGCGCCAGCGTGATGCCGGAGGCTTACTGCGAGTCGATGTGCGTGTTCCTGCTGCTCTCGGGCAAGACGCGCTATGTGCCGCCTGTCGCGCATGTCCGCGTGCACCAGATCTGGATGGGCGATCGCGCCGATGACGCTAGGGCCGCTAGCTACTCTGCGCAGGATCTGATGATCGTCCAGCGCGACATCGGGCGTCTCACGAAATACACCTTCGACATGGGCGGCGCCGGCGATCTGCTGTCGCTCGCGCTCAGCGTGCCGCCGTGGGAAGATCTGCACGAGATGTCGCGCGCCGAACTGCGTCTGGCCAATCTGATCACGACCGAGGTCGCCACCGACGTATTCCCCGACGACAATGCCACGGTGCCGATGGCGGAAGCGAAATCCGCCAAGCCGCAGGACCGTTTCGTCAGTTCGGCCGTTGGCGGCGAAGCGCCCGCGCAGCAGGGTAAGTCGACCAAGACCGCCGAAGCCGCGGTTCCGACCGGCGGCGCCGCGACGGCGCCGATCCCGCCGCAGAAGTAATCCGTAGGGCGGTCTCTCTTTAACCCGCCATCTCGCCCGGAGCGGCGGGCTAAAGAGAACCTGCCTTACGCCTGCGCCGTCTGCTTCGCCTGCGCCTCGATCTGGCCGATGGCGTCGACCACGGCGTCGAAGGTCAGCATGGTCGAGGCGTGGCGGGCCTTGTAGTCGCGTACCGGCTCGAGCAGGGCGATGTCGGCCCATTTGCCCTGCGGCGGACTGCCGTTTTCCTTCAGCATCTTGCGGACGGTTTCTCGCAATTCACGCAACTCGTCAGCCGTCGCGCCGACCACATGGCTCGCCATAATCGAGGAGGACGCCTGTCCCAGCGCGCAGGCCTTCACGTCATGGGCGAAGTCGGTCACGACGGGCCCGTCCATCTTGAGGTCGACCTTGACGGTCGAGCCGCACAGTTTGGAGTGGGCCGTGGCGGTGGCATGAGGGTCGGAAAGACGGCCGATACGGGGGATATTGCCCGCCAGTTCGATGATCCGCTTGTTATAGATGTCGTTCAGCATGAGGTCGGGTGTCCCGGGCGGCGGCGTAAGCGCCCTTGGCGGCTGGGTTTCATCATCCTATATATGGGCAGCAACGGCGGAAAAACAGCCCGGTGGTTGTCGAAGGCGGTCCGGAACGAAACCGGTTCGGCTTTCAACGTATTTGAAATGGGACTCAGGCGCCCGGCGGGCAATCCGCCCCGTCTGCCCGGTGACACTCCGGTCCCTCGGACCGGTCGAACGGAGAAGACATGGACGCATTGATCAAATCCATCCGCCCCGGGAAGCCTTCCGAAGTGAAATCGCCCGATGTGGCTCCGGAAACCCGCCCGGCCGAGCTCGATCCGGCCGAATTCCTGGCAGCCGCCGTCCGGCCTGACCTGCCGCGCCCGTCGCGTGCGGAGGCCGAACAGGCCGTCCACGTCCTGCTCAGCTATATCGGCGAGAACACCGGCCGCGAAGGTTTGCTGGACACGCCGCGCCGCGTGGTCGAGGCGTTCGACGAACTCTACCAGGGCTACCACCAGTGCCCGGCCGAGGTGTTGGACCGCACCTTTGGCGAAACCGCCGGCTATGACGATTTCGTCCTGATCCGCGACATCGAGTTCACCTCGCAATGCGAGCACCACATGATGCCGTTCTACGGCAAGGCGCATATCGCTTATACGCCGGTCGAGCGGGTGGTGGGTTTGTCGAAGCTGGCGCGGCTTACCGATATCTTCGCCCGCCGCCTGCAGACCCAGGAGCACCTGACCGCGCAGATTGCCGCCGCGATCGACGAGGTCTTGAAACCCCGCGGCGTGGCCGTGCTGATCGAGGCCGAGCATACCTGCATGTCGGTGCGCGGCGTCGCCAAACATGGCGCGACCACGTTCACCAGCCGCTTCACCGGCGTGTTCCGCGACAATCCGTCGGAGCAGCAGCGTTTCATGTCCCTGGTGCGAGGACCGAGCCGGTAACCTCGACGAATCTTTTTGATCGACGCGTTTTCTTCACGCGAACTGGCGTCCACTTCGCTTGAAAACGCTATAGATCAGCGAGGACTCCCGTGTCCACATCTTCAACAACCAATGAGCGCGAAGAGGGGCTGGCCTTCCAGCCCAAATTCGACGCGTCCGGGCTCGTGACCTGTGTCGCGACCGATGCCGCGACCGGCGACGTCCTCATGGTGGCACACATGAACGACGAGGCGCTGCGCAAGACGATCGAGAGCGGCGACGCCTGGTACTTCAGCCGCTCGCGCAACGCGCTGTGGCGCAAGGGCGAGACGTCGGGCCAGACCCAGCGCGTGATCGAGATGCGGATGGACTGCGATCAGGACGCCGTATGGATTCGCGTCGAGCACCAAGGTGCGGCGTGTCACACCGGACGGCATTCGTGCTTCTACCGCAAGGTCGAGACGACGGGCGGTGACACCCAATTGTCATTCGTGGATGCGGACAGGCAATTCGATCCCGCAGAAGTTTATCGCAAATAAATCAGACGAGCCGCGAAGCGTGGTCACCCTTCGAGGCGGTTGAACGTTGCGTATTCCTCCATGCGGCAGCAGCGGTCCTTAACCTCTCATTAACCATGATTGCGGCAGTCTCGACCGCGTACAGGCGCTGATTGCCGGCGCCTTGAAGGCCTGCGCGGATTTCGCGAGGGCAGGGCACCAGAGACATGGCGGTCGACACAACAAGCGCCACGGCTGCGACAGGTGTCGATCCCGCGTGCGCCAGGATCGCGGGCTCGATCAGGCAGGCCGCCTCGACCGTCGGCGCCAGTTTTGAATATCTGCTCGCCACCGCCAAGATGGAATCCAATTTCAATCCGAAGGCCGCCGCCAGCACCTCGTCGGCGCGCGGGCTGTTTCAGTTCATCGACCAGACCTGGCTCGGCACGGTGAAGGAGGCGGGCGCCCATCTCGGCTATGGCAAATATGCCGACGCCATCACCAAAAATCCTTCCGGAAGCTATTCGGTCAACGACCCCGACGCGCGCGCGGCGATCATGAAACTGCGCGACGATCCGGAGGCCGCCTCGTCGATGGCGGCGGTGCTGACCCAGTCCAACAGTTTCAAGCTGACCGGCAAGCTCGGCCGCCGCCCGACCGACGCCGAACTCTATATGGCGCATTTCATGGGCGTCGGCGGCGCCGGCAAGCTCATTCAAAGCGCCGAGGACAATCCGAACGCGTCCGCCGCGCGGATGTTTCCGAACGCCGCCGCCGCCAACCAGTCGATCTTCTATGATCGCTCGGGGAATGCGCGCAGTGTCTCACAGGTCTATTCGGTGCTGAGCACGCGCTATGCGGCGGCCGCCAATTCGCCGGTCACGCAAACCGCGATGGCGTCCGCCGGCGGCGACCTGCCGAGGCGCGTCACGGTCGCGAGCAACGCTGCGCCGGTGGCGACGGCGATCGACAACGCCGCCTATCTCTCGAGCTTTCCCGATCAGCGCAACGTGACGCCGGTTGCCGCAACGTCGCAAACGGCGTCGGTCGCACCCGAACCGATCTTCCGCTCGCTGTTCCAGGCCGGCGAACGCACGCAGCCGATCTCGCCGGCGGTGCAGGAATTGTGGGGAAGCAATTCGTCGCTGACTTCTGTTGCGCAGGCAAATTCGGTTGCGTCCACGACGATTACTTCCGCAAGCACGACGTTGTCGGGCCACAAGCCGGAGGTGCGCGCACCCGGCCGGCTCGATCTGTTCAGCGACCGCTTCGGCACGTTTAGCGGCTGATACCGCCGTAATTCGTAGGATGGGCTAAGCTCTTCGCGAAACCCATCAATCCCCGTCGCTGAACGATGGGTTTCGCTTCGCTCTACCCATCTACACAACAGCGCGTCGCGCAGCATCCGACAGCACGGTGTCTTGGTACCCGCCTCCGCCCTTAACAAAACGTCAATAAAACCAGCCGTTTATGGTGAACCCTTTGTTAAGCGTCATGGTTTATTTTTTCTGATGTTGGCACCGCGTCACGGTGTCGTCACAGGTTGCGTAGCCAGGACCATGATTGTTCGGCAGTTCATCAGTTGGATTCGTACCGCTCCTGCAGGCGAGCGGGCAGAGGCGACGCGGGCTTTGGCGCGGGCCTGGCTGATTTCAGATCTCACCGAGGACGATCGCATTGCCGCCGAAGGCGCGCTGCTGATGCTGCTCGACGATCCGTCGCCGCTGGTCCGCCAGTCGATGTCGGAAGTATTCGCGGCAAGTCCCGACGCACCGGCCACGATCGTGCGGGCGCTGGCGGCCGACCAGCCGTCGATCGCGCTGCCGGTGCTTGAACATTCGCCGCTTTTGATCGATGCCGACCTTGTCGATATCGTCGCGACCGGCACCAGCGACACGCAATGCGCCATTGCCCGCCGCGTCAATCTGCCGTCGTCGGTCTCCGCCGCGATTGCCGAAGTCGGTTCGGCGGCGGCGGCGCTCGAACTGATCGAAAACGCCTACGCCGAACTGGCGCCGTTTTCCTGGGACCGCATCGTCGAACGGCACGGCCATCTCGCCGCCATCCGCGAAGCGATGCTGGTGCTCGAAGGCCTGCCGGCGGCCACCCGCGCCGCGCTGGTCGCGAAGCTGTCGAGCACGCTGGCGCAGTTCGCCGCCGCGCGCAACTGGCTGAGTCCGGAGAGGGCTGGGCGGTTGGCGGACGAGTCCCGCGAACGTTCCACCATCAGCATCGCGGCGCACTCGCGCGGCGAGGACATGCAGGGTTTGGTCCGGCATTTGCGCGCCACGTCTCAGCTCAATGCCGGCCTGATCCTGCGCGCGCTGCTGTCAGGCAACATCGAACTGTTCGAGGCGGCACTGGCCGAGCTGGCCGACCTGCCGCTGCACCGAGTCACCGCGCTGGTGCACGACCGCGGCGCCGCCAGCCTGCGGGCGCTGCTGGTCCGTGCCGGCCTGCCGGAATCGACTTTCGCGGCGTTCCTTGTCGCGCTCGAGGCCAGCCGCGAGACCGGCTATGTCGATACCAACAGCGGAGTGGAGCGGCTGCGCCGCCGCATGGTCGAGCGCGTGCTGACCCATTGCGAAACCGACGGCAGATCCGCCGAGCCGCTGTTGATCCTGCTGCGCCGCTTCGCGACCGAGTCCGCGCGCGAAGAAGCCCGCATGTTCTGCGAGGAACTGGTCGCCGACGAAGCGCATGTGCCGCCGTTGCGCGACCTGATCGCGGCGTAAGGCGTGCATCCACATATTCGACGTCGTCCCCGCAAAGGCGGGGACCCATACGCCGCGGCTTCTCGATTGGAAATGCGCTGGTCGATTATCTACTCGTAACCAATGGCGACTGTGGTTATGGGTCCCGACCTTCGCCGGGACGACGACGTAGATATATCGCGTCTTACTCCGCCGGAACGATGCTCGGCGCCAGAATTGCTTCGAGGTGTTCAGGCCGGTCGCGATTGACCTTGACCAGAAATTCGTCGGCGACGCCGCGCAGCTGCTTGCTCAGCTTGCTCGCCGTCGTGGCGGTATCGAGCTTGGTGCGTTCACGCACGATCGCCTGGATGGCGTTGATGTGGTGGGTGATCAACTCGGATGGGACCAGATCGAGGTCGGGCGCGTGCTCGATGATGCGGCAGAGGCTTTCGGCGGCGGCGCCCGCGGAGGGGAAGCCGAACGTCGCGGCGTCGCCCTTGATGTCATGGGCGGCGCGAAACAGCTCGACGCGATTTTCGTTGGTGAAGCCGTCGCGGAGCACGGCCGCATGCGCCGCCGAAAGCCGGTCGGCCTCGATCGTCATCCAGTTCTTGAATTCACCGGACAGCCCTTCGAGCGCCTTTTCCGCGCGGGCGACGGGGTCGTCGAGATCGGACTCGGGTACGCGCACCAGGACTTGGCGCAGCGGATTCGGCTGCGTGATCACGTGGTGATCGCCGAACGACTTGACCTGTATCGTTCCGGGCTTCTGCTTCATCATCAGGGTCATCTCCGGGCCGGCGGTTAGACGGCCGTGCGCGCCTTGTCGAGCAGCGACGGCTGCTGCATGACTTCGACCTCGCCGCCGACGCGGCGCTCCGGTCCGATATAGGCGTTGGTGGTGTTGCGCCGGCGGTCGGGGCCGAAATAGGTCTTGGTCTTGATGAAGGGGCGCGGGTTGGCGACGACGTTGAGAATGCGCTGATAGAGGCCCTTGGCCGAAATCGGCTTCGCCAGGAATTCGGTGACGCCGGCGTCGCGCGCGACGGTGACGCGGCGCTTCTCCGAATGGCCGGTCAGCATGATGATCGGCGCGTAAGGGTTGCCCTTCGATTCCGGCTGCCTGATCATCTGCGCCAGTTCGAGGCCGTCGAAGATCGGCATCGACCAGTCGGTGATGACGATGTCGGGCACGTAGTGGCTGTACATTTCGAGCGCCGTGGCGCCGTCCTCGGCCTCATAGGCCTCGCGCGCGCCGAACGAATGCAGCAGCGTCCGCAGGATGCGGCGCATGTGCGGATTGTCGTCGCAAATCAAAAATCGCAGCTTGTTGAAGTCGATGCGATACATGGTCCGGCCTGGCCCAGCAAAACAGTATACTGGTGTTAACCATATCGCGGCGCTCGTTAAGGAATGGTTGCAAAGCAGGGGTTTTGGGCGCGCGCGAATCCCCGAGGCGTCGTTTTTTTAGGACGCGTTTCCGGCTCACACCCGCCGGACGGTCACCGGGCGGGCGTCAGGATCCGAACTGCTCGCGCAAAATGCGTTCCTCGAGGCTGTGGCCGGGATCGAACAGCATCCGCATTGAGATCGTCTTGTCGGACAGCACCTCTACGCGCTGGACGTCGCGCACATCGTCATGGTCGGCGGCGGCCGCGACCGGGCGTTTCTCGCTCTCGAGCACCTCGATGACGACGAAGGCCGAGTTGGGGAGCAGGGCGCCGCGCCAGCGGCGGGGACGGAAGGCGCTGATCGGCGTCAGCGCCAGCAGCGCGGCGTTGATCGGCAGGATCGGCCCCTGCGCCGAGAGGTTATAGGCGGTCGAGCCGGCCGGCGTCGCCACCAGAATGCCGTCGGCGATCAATTCCGGCATCCGCTCGTGCTCGTCGATCAGGATGCGCAGGTGCGCGGCTTGGTTGGTCTGGCGAAACAGCGCGACCTCGTTGATGGCGTGATGCAGATGTACCGCGCCGTGAACGTCGGTCGCGCGCATCAGGAGCGGGTTGATCAGGGATTCCCGCGCCGCCGCCAGCCGCGTGTGCAGATCGTGGGTGGTGAATTCGTTCATCAGGAAGCCGACGGTGCCGCGATGCATGCCGTAGATCGGCTTGCCCGAGCGCATGTGCTCGTGCAGCGTCTGCAGCATCAGGCCGTCGCCGCCGAGCGCCACCACGACGTCGGCGCCCTCGGCGTCACAGTTGCCGTAGACTTTCGTGAGCTGGGCCAGCGCGGCCTGCGCCTCGGTGCTGGCGCTCGCGACAAAGGCGATCCGGTCGTATCGCTTGGGGCTGGCCATCGTATGATGAACTCTTGGATAGCACCCAGGACGGGGCGGCGCCGGATTGCGCCGCGCCCGTCTATACACCTTGGGAGGGCTTGTCGAGATCAACCCGCGGGACTTTTCGCGGCACAACGAAATCGGGCGACCGCCGGTCGCGGTCGCCCGATTGAACGCTTGATTTGGCCCGGGCGCGGACGCGCCGTTGCCGGATTAGTCCTTTGATCAGTACTTGGCGACGACCGCCGTCGGTCCGAAGCGGTAGTTCAGGCCGACCTTGACCTGGCTGATGTCGGCCCGGTCCCGGATGGTGGTAGTGCCGTCGGACGCCAGCGCGGTGTGGCTGCCGAACGAAATGTAATCGTATTCAGCCTTGGCCGACCAGTTCTTGCCGAGGTCGAATTCGGTGCCGTAGCCGATGGTCCAGCCGACGCGGGTGCTCGAGGTCCCGAAGCCGGTGCCGTCGGCAAACGCCACGCCCGCCTGATTGAAGCAGGATGTGGGGGGCACCGTACCTGCGCCCTGCGGATTGAAGCAAGTCGCGGACACGCGGCTGTTTTCGAACGCGGCGCCACCCTTGCCGTAGAACAGGGTGCGGCCCATCGCATAGCCGACGCGGGCCGTCGCCGTGGCCATCCAGGAGGTCTTGTCCTGCAGGCCAAAGAGAGCCGAGGTCATGCCGGGCAGGTCTATCTGGGTGCCGGCGCTGCGACCGCCATGCACGTCGGCGGCGCCGATGTCGCCTTCGAAGCCGAGAACCCAGTTGTTGGAGAACTGATGGTTGTAGCCGAGCTGGATGCCGCCGATCGGTCCGAATACCCACGGCCGGTTCGTCGACTGCGGCGAGCCCGGGAACGCGATGTCGGTGCGGCCCGCAGCGGCGCCAAAGAAGCCGCCAGCGTAGAAGCCGGTCCAGTTCGTTACGCCAATGACCGGGATCGGCGACTTGGGAGCCTTGGTCGGCATGACGGCAGCGAGCGTCTCGGGCGTGAACTGGTAGCGAATGCCGGCGTTGCCGGTCCAGCCATCAATATTGTTGCCGTTGCGGTAGTCGACGCGCACGAAGCCGAGCCAGCCGGTGTTCACGATCTGCCCGGCGAGGCCGAGCGAATACTGGCCGTAGGTGCCGACGCGGGAGGTCGTCGTTGCCTGGTTGAACGTAAAGGGCGCGCCGAGCACCCGGCCGTTGAGCGAGGTGTAGTTCGACCGGACATCGCCTGAGAATTCGTGGAACACGCTTGCCGAAGCAAAAGGTTGCCAGATCACGGTCGGCGTCGCGATGGCCTTGCCGACGCGCAACGACGCGCGGCCGATCTGGCTGGTGACGTCGTCGGTCTGGACGACACCGGTGATGCCGGTGAAGTTGGCGCCGGCGACGCCGGGCGCGGTGAAGCTGTCGACCGAAGTCCTGGAATAGATGAAACCGGCGGACGGCTCGATGAACCAGCCCTGGCCCAGATCGAAATTATAACCCGTCGATGCCGAGATCAACCAACCATGTGCCCCGACCGGCTGATTGCTGAAAGCCAACGTCTGATTGTTCAGGTTGATGTTGTAAAACTCCTGGCGAACCATCAGGTCGGCAAAGAAGCGCCCCTTGGTGGCGACGAAGTACGTACCCCAGAACGGGACTTCGAAATCGTTGCCGAAGCCAGCGTTGTCGGTGGTCCGCGAGCTGAGATAGCCGGCCGTCGTTCCAAGATGGAGATTCCAGCCCGCGTAGTTCAGTCGTGCGATGTCGGTGCCGACCTGCGCGCCCGCGAAGGTCTGGCGCTGCTGGTTATTACAATTGGTCGTCGCCGTATTGATCACGGCGCCGCCCTGGGTCGAAACGCCGACCGAATTCGAGGTGGACGAGATGTTCGCCTGGCCGCCAACGCCGCGCGCCCAAACGCCGCCACCGGGCTGATCGGGCGCCGGATCGGCGGGGGCCGACACGAAGGCGCTGCCCTGCTGGGTGAGGAACGCCGTGCTGACATTGCCAATGGCCGCGGAAATCGCCGAGCTCGCGGCGCTAGCCGGAATCGCCAGCGTGCCGATGTTGTTGATGATGGTTGGAGTTGCGACCTGCGTGGTGGTGCAGTTCAGGGACGTCGTGGTGAGGGGAGGCGGGGCCTGGGCGAACGCGCCGGATGAAGTCAGAACCGAGCCGGCAAGACCGGCCAAAGCGAGATAACCCGAGCGGCGCACTGACGTAATATTGATGGCCATACCCTGTCCCCAAACCAAGAATCGAAAAACAAAAAAATGTCTCACAAAAAACTAGATGAACGGCGCGGGACGCGAAAGCGGGGCGGGGGCTTACGACTTCCCCAGGGAACTGAATCCCCGAGGCCTGTACCATTCAGGCAACATGATCGGTATTTAGGTAGGGAGTGGAAGTGTTTAGGTATGCATTGCTGTCCTTATTTTCGACAGCCTAGTGAGGCACATCACGCTGGAGTCAGGCATTCGCGGCATACAATGCAGCCCGAATTGTTTGACTAATCTTGTGCCCTCCGATCGGTGTCTGGATTGATCGGGAGCGGTCGAAACGGTATTGCTTTGGACGTCGGCAGATTTCGGGAGTGCCGCCGTTCCGCCCGGTCAACGCCCGAAATGGATTTGTGGCGCGAGCCATTAGCTCGCGTCGGAATGCTAATGTTCAAGCGCTTTGTCCCATTGCTGGCCGCGATCGGAGGGTTTGTCCTCGCGATGATGCTCGCCACCAATGCAGCGCGCGCCGAAAAGCGCGTGGCGCTGGTGGTCGGCAATTCGAACTACCAGACCGTTCCGCAGCTGCCCAATCCGTCGCGGGACGCGACCGCGGTCGCCAAGATGTTTCGCGACGCCGGCTTCGAGACGGTCGATACCCTGATCAATGCCGGCAACCTCGAATTCAAGCGCGCGATCCGCAAGTTCGAAACGATTGCCGATCAGGCCGATATTGCCGTGGTCTATTACGCTGGCCACGGGGTTGAAATAAGCGGGGTGAATTACCTCATTCCGGTCGATGCGCGCCTCGCCAGCGATCGCGATTCTGAGGATGAGGCGATACCGCTGGAGCGGCTGGTTGCTTCGGCCGATGGCGCCAAGCGATTGCGGCTGATCGTCCTCGATGCCTGCCGCGACAATCCCTTCGTCAAGTCGATGCGCCGGGAGCGCAAGACCGCCACGCGCGCGGTATCGGCGGGTCTCGGCAAGGTCGAACCGACCAGCACCGACACATTGATCGCCTATGCCGCGAAGGCCGGCTCGACGGCCGATGACGGCGATGGCCTGCACAGCCCGTTCACGACGGCGGTTCTGAAAAATCTCACGGTTCCCGGTCTCGACGTTCGTCTCGCATTCGGCAGGGTTCGGGACGAGGTTCTGAAAATGACCGACAGCAGGCAGGAGCCGTTCGTCTACGGGGCGCTTGGCGGCAGCAATATCGCGCTAGTGCCGGCGCCGACGGTGGCGCGAGATGCGCCGGCCAATGACATCAAGGCAGACTATGAACTGGTTCAGCAGATCGGTACGAAACGGGCCTGGGAAGTGTTTTTGGGTACGCACCCCAACGGCTTCTATGCCGATCTCGCACGTGCCCAGATCGAGGCCCTGAGTCCCAAGGGTAACGTCAATCTCGCAGCACTTCCGCAGCCGCCGACACCGAGCCGCGAGGCGCC
>CADEDX010000038.1:0-10699 GCA_902826195.1 uncultured Bradyrhizobium sp.
CCCGGGGTCCGGGCTGATCACCACCGTGCGCAACGGCGGCTATCTGTTCACGCCGTCCGTGAAGCAGGTGTCGTGATGCTGCGCGTGACGCTGGCCACGCTCCTTGCGCTGATCGTGCTCGTCGCATTGTCGGCGATCAGCCTCATCATCATCGCGGTGTTCTACCGGACATCGGTGCGGGAAAACGAATCGGCGCGGCCTTCGCCGGGCCGGCTGGCGGCCATTGCGGAAATGGTCGAGCGGTCCGATCCGGCGATGCGCCGCACGCTTCTCGCGGCGGTCTCATCGCCGCAATTTGCGGTTCGCGTCGAGGCCGCCGGTGCGGTTGCAGTTCTGCCGCCGCCCGTCGCGCGGCCTCAGCAGGCCAGGCTTGACGAAATCTATTCGAACGCGCTGCCCGGGCGCGAGGTTACGGTTTGGCCAACAACGACTTCGACGCACGACCGCTGGTTTCCGCGATTGGCGCGCGCGATGTCGAACGCGGTCGAGTTCAGGATCGGATTGCGCTCCGGGGAAACGCTGATTGTTGACGCCACGACCCGCCTGCCTGTGACGTCGTTCGGCCTGCCGGTCGGCCTCGGCGCCGGTTTGTTCGGCACCATTGTGGCCCTGCTGGCCTTGCTCGTCATGCAGCGCGAAACCCGGCCGCTGGCGCAGCTCGCCGCCGCCGTCGACCGCGTAGACCTGTCCGCTGATCCGCCGCCGCTGCCTGAAGCGCGCCGAAGCGCGCCGGAGATTCGCGCTGTGGTCGCGGCGTTCAACCGCCTGCAGACGCGGCTGAGCGAGATGATGCGTGCGCGCATGACGCTGGTCGGCGGCATCGCCCATGACGTGCGGACGTTTGCGACCCGCCTGCGGCTGCGCGTCGAGAAAATCCCTGACGCGGCCGAGCAGCAGCGCGCGGTCGCCGACATCGACGACATGATTCGCCTGCTCGACGACGCGCTGCTGTCGAGCCGCGTCGGTGCCGGGCAGCTCTCGCAGGAGATGGTCGATTTTGCTGCGCTGGTGCGCACCGAGGCCGACGACCGCCGGACGCAGGGAGGGCGCGTCGACTTGTCGGCGGATGACGCGACGCGCGATGTCATCGTGCTCGGCGATCGGCTGGCTTTGCGGCGCATCGTCGCCAACATCATCGACAACGCCGTCAAATACGGTCACGTGGCGCGCCTGCGGCTTCAGCTGAAGAATCCTGCCATCGTCCTGACCGTCGATGACGAGGGGCCCGGGATTCCGGCGGACCGGCGTCAGGCGATGCTGGAGCCGTTCAATCGCCTCGAGACTTCGCGTAACCGCGCCACGGGCGGCGCGGGGCTCGGACTCGCGGTGGTGCGCAGCCTGGTGGAGGCGCATGATGGCACGATCGCTCTGATGACGGCGCCGGGCGGCGGCACGCGCGTGCGCATCGAATTGCCGGTATTCCGTCCCGGCGCATGACCACGCGAAGTTGGAACGAGCAGATCAATCCTTCCGGAACACGATCGATGCCATCCAGCCGGTCATCAGCGCCATGGCGGCGGTAATCAGCCCGTAGACAAATCCGTTCTGCTGCGCCGTGGTGGCGACGAACTGCTCGAAGCCGACCTTGACGATTTCAAACGCCGTGTCGGTTTTGGTCACCAGCGCGCCGTCGGCAAACAGCTTGATCTCGACATTGTAGAGACCAATCGGCACTTCGGCGGGCAGGGGAATGCCGGTGCGGAACAGCGTCGGCGTCAGGAACGTCACCGCCGAGGTTTCCTCGCGGTAGAGGCCGTGCTGCCGGCGCAGCCGCACGAAGGCGCTGCGGAATATGTCGTCGGGCACCACGTCGGCGTAATCGCCGCTGACGCGCTGGGTCAGCAGCACGTTGTTCAGACCGAGCTGCTGCCGACGCTGCACCTCCGCCGAGGCGATGGCGTCGAACGGCCGGTTGGAGAACAGCGCCAGGTAGGTCGGCACTTTCAGGAATTGCCGGGAGTCGGTGTTGATCCAGATTCCGAACTTGCGTTCCTTGCGGCGCGTCACCATGTCGGCGCGCGGGCCGGCCACCGTCACGACGAGATCATAGGTGCGGTTGGCCGGCGTATTGGCGTCCTTTTCCACCGAGCCGAACAGCACCAGTTCCTCGCCGGAGTAGTTCGGCGTCACGGTGACGCGGTGGTTCGACACCGACACGATCAGCTTCTCGGCCTGCGCGGGCGTTGCCAGTAGCGCGGCGGCGAGCGCAAGCCATCCGAGCATGGGGATGATGCGCGCGCTCATCCTGCCACCCCGGTCTGGCGAATGGTGAAGAGGTCCTCGGGACGCAGCACCAGCTCGACGGCAAAGCGGACGCCGACGGCGAGCACCAAAAGGCCGAGCAGGAGCCGCAAATGTTCGCCGCGAATCTTTTGGCCCGCGCGGGCGCCAAACTGCGCGCCGGTGACGCCGCCGATCATCAGGATCAGCGCCAGCACGGCATCGACCAGATGGTTGGTGATGGCGTGCAGCATGGTGGCGAACACCATCGTCACCAGCGTGAGCACCATCGAGGTGCCGATCACGGTCGAGGTCGGCACCCGCAGCACGTAGATCAGGAGCGGCACCAGGATGAAGCCGCCGCCGATGCCCATCACCGCGCCGATGAAGCCGATCATCAGGCCGATCACCACGACGGGAATCACCGACAGATAGATCTTCGAGCGCTTGAAGAGCATCTTCAGCGGCAGGCCGGGGATCCAGACATGGCTGCCGGGGCGGCGCAGGGTGACGGGGCCGCCGCTGCGGGCCCGCAGCAGCGCGCGCAGGCCTTCCCAGAACATCAGCCCACCGACGGTGGTCAGCAGGATCACGTAGGACGTCGCGATCATAAGGTCGAGCTGGCCCAATGCGCGCAGCAGCGTGAAGGTCCAAACCCCCAGCGCCGTGCCCATACTACCGCCGATCAACAGCACCGCCGCGAGCAGCGGATCGATCGCGCGCCGTCGCCAATAGGACAGCGCACCGGAGAACGAGGAGGCGGCGATGTGGCTGGCGACGGAGGCGACCGCGACCGCCGGCGCAATGCCGACGAAGATCAACAGCGGCGTCATCAGAAAACCGCCGCCGATCCCGAACATGCCGGACACGAACCCGACCGCCGCGCCCATCGCCAGGATGAGGAAAACATTGACCGGGATGTCGGCGATCGGGAGATAGAGCTGCACGCGCGTCTGCTTTGTTAAGCTTCGCCGCATGAGACAGCCAGGTGACTGCTCACGGCTTGGTTTCTGTTGTATCTGCCGGCAGTGGGAGCCGGTTCGCGCATGCAGCTTTGCGTGCACAGGGCCGGTTCCAGCATCCCTGCATAACTGAATTCGGCAGCGTGAGGGATGAAAAATGCCCGGCAAGGCAAATTTTTGCCTGCTGTGTCCGCGCGTATGCAGGACCTTGAAACGCCGTTACAAGTCGCAGCGCCGGTGCGGCTCAGGGCTTGCCCAGGGGGTCGGTGACGAGGTTCATCGCCAGCGCCTGTTTCGGGCTGAGCCAGCGAATTTCCCGGGTCTCGGACATCGCTTCGACGATGGAGGACGAGACGCCCATCTTGGTCATGTAGCCCAGCACCGCGCCGGAAATCCGCTGCGCTTCCGCGACAGGATCGTCGACGGGCCTCGTTGTGACAAAGCGGTGAACGCCCAATGCCGAGCCCAGCACGCCGAAGCGGGTCTTGCCGCCGGCGTACACCATCACGCAGGCGCTGGCGCAATAGGCGGGCTTGACGCGGCCCGAGGCGTCGGCGCTGCCGACGGCGGTCGCAAGGCCACGCTGGCGGATGATCTCGCCCATGATGGTGGCCTGGGCCAGGTCGCCGCCGGGCGAGGCCAGCAGGACGATATCGCCGGGAGCGAGATTGGCCTGGTCCAGCCGGCCGCGAAACCAGTTCGCGGCGGCAGGGCCGATGGTGCCGCTGACGAACAGCGCGCGCCGGCCTTTGCCCGATCCGTCAAGGTCGAGCGTGTCGATCACTTGCGATGTCAGGCTCGGCGAAACGTACTGGTCCTTCCAGTAGTCCCAGGCATCCGGCTGCGACAGGTCGCGATAGGCGCGAATGCAGACGCCTGAGACCAGCAGGATGAAGATGGCGAGCGAGAAGAAGTTTCGCTTACGCCTGCCCGTTTGTGCCGGCGGTGCCGGGGCCTGTGCGGGGGGTATGCGCGGCGCCGTAACCGCTGGGCCGGTCGGCGACCTGCGGAAGCGGTTTTCTTCCTGGCTGTCCTCGGTCGACACTCGGTCCTCGTTGCAAGCCGGCCCGTATACGGCCGGGCCAGCAGCATTATACGAATTTATGGCCGAGGATATGGCGGCGATGCGGCTGTCTGGGCAGATGGCGGCATCGCGGCCGTCTCAATGAATGGCGGCGGTGCGTTTCGTCGCGGCCGGCTTGGTCGCGGGCTTGCCGGTGGCCGGCGCGGGGGCTGAATCCCAGCCGCCGGCGGGGGCGGTCACGTTGACGGCGTCGTCGGGCTGCGGCTCCGGCGTAAAGGTCTGGATCGCGAGTCTCGCCGCCGCCAGCGACTGGACGTCGAGGCGCTTTGCGACGTCGTCGCGCTTGCGGCCGGCATCCGCGTCGCCCTGGGCCGCCGCGAGGCTGAACCACTTGAAGGATTCGGCGAGGTTCTGTTCGACGCCGATGCCGCGGGCATAGAGGATGCCGAGGTTGAACTGGCTGTCGGCGACGCCGCGATCGGCGGCCTTGCGGAACCAGGTCGACGCGCTTTTGTAATTGGCGCCCTTGCCGCCGCCATCGGCGTCGAGCACGGCGAGATTATGCATCGCTTTGGCGCTGCCGCGCTCGGCCGCCTGCGCGTAATAGCGCCGGGCGATGTCGACGTCCTTCTTCACGCTGAGGCCCTTCTCGTAGAAGGTCCCGAGCCGGAACAGCGCCGGCACCACGCCGGCCTGCGCGGCGCGGTCGTACCATTTTGCGGCCTGGTCGAGATCGGGGGCGACGCCCTTGCCCTCGGCAAAGCGCACGCCGATCTCGTAAGCCGCGGCCGGGTCGCCCTTCAGTGCGGCGGTGCGCAATGCCGGGCCGCCGATCCCATCTGGCAGACGCTCGCTCGGCGGAACGGCGATCATGGCCAGCTTGACGCCGCTGGCCGGCATGGTCGTGATCGCGCCGGTGATGTCGTTGGTCGCGGCCGGCGGTACCGCAGGCGGTAGCGCTGAAGCCGGTAGCGCTGGAGCCGGTAGCGCCGGAGCCGGCGGGGGCGTCGGCAATGACGGCGGGACAGCGATCCGTGCGCTGTCCGCCGTGTTAGGTGCGAAAGAATTGTTCGACTGCTTCTCGACCGGCGTCGGCGACATCATCAGCGGCGTGGCCGGCATCGCCGGCGCCGCAGGCATGGCCGGAGCGTTGCTTTCCGCGGGAGCGGGAGCCCGCGCCGGAGCCGCCGGTTCGCTTGGATGCTCATTCATCGGCAGTTGCAGGACGCTGCCGGTGTCGAGCAGCGTCATCGCCATCTTGAACGTGCCGAGCACGATCACGACCACGCTCGCGCCAATCAGCAGCGAGCGGATCTTGGTGGACATGGTGGACGGGACCTTATTGTCCGCCTTGTCGCCAGCCTTGGCTTTGTCGCCGCCCTTGTCCTTTGGCGCGGCTTTCGCGCGTCCCGGCTTCTCGGGGGGCGGCGCGGCGGCGGCGGCCTGCGCGGCGCGGCGGGCGGCGGCAATGAAGCTCGATGAGCTGACCGTCTCTTTCGGCGCGGCGGCGATTTCGCTGATGGCGTTTTCGGACGCCGCGATCCGTTCCGACGGTGACGACATCCGCAGCGGCGGCCGCGTGCCCGGCTCGAGCGGATGGTCCGGCGGCAGGTCCGGTTCTATGGCGGCGCGCGGCGCGGCATGCGGCTCCAGGATGTCGCTGATCGCGCGCGCCGGGGCCGGCGGAGCGGCCGGCACTGCCGGCTGCGCGGGGTGGAATTCGCGTGGCGCGGCGGCAAATTGTTCGTGCGGGGCGGACTGCAGCGCGGCGGGGTTCGGCAATTCCGGCTTCGACTGCTGCGGCCAGGTCTGCAGCGGCGTCATCGGCCGCGGCATTTCCTCGCGCACTTCGACCGGTGGCGGAGAAGACAACGGCGCGACCGGCGGCGCGGTGCGAACAGTGCGCAGGTCGCCTTCGATCGTGGACAAGCGGTCGACCACGTGGCCGAGCGTGCTGTTGACGGTTTCGAGCGAATCCTGCGTGCGGCGGTCGGTTTCCGTCTGGCTGAAGCGGATGTCGGACAGCTCGCGCTTGACCAGATCGACGATGCCGGGGTCCATCGACGGGCCGGTGTCGGCGGGAGCGCGGTTATTGGAATCGGCGAGCGCGACCAGGCTGGCGTGCTGGCGTTCCAGCGAACGCAGGATGTCGTGCAGCCCTTCCTCGACCGGACTGAGGTTGATGGCGGGCGCGACGGAGCGGTCGTTGCTGGAAGCTTCCAGGCGCTCCAGCAGGTAGGACACCCGCTGTTCGAGATGGGCGAACGCCGACGCATTGTCGTTGCCGACCGGGATGCGGTCGAGCCGTTCCGACAGCGTGCGCACCGCATTTTCGAGCAGTTCGGTATGTTCGCTGGCAGCCGGCGGCTGCTTGGCTTCGAGTGTCGCGTTCAGCGCGGCCAGGCGCTGCTCGAGCTTGTCCCAGGCATCGCCGTTGGCGTCGAAGCGGGGGAGCTGATCGACTTTGGCCGAAAGCGTGTGTACGTCCTCGGCGAGCCGGGCCAGCGCGTCGTTGGAGGCGACATTAGAGACAATGCCGCGCAACGCGGCAATGGCGTTTTCGAGCTGCTGTACGGTCGAGGGATCGTCGTTCGAACGCAGGATCAGGTCGAGCTTGGCGCCGAGATTGCGGATTGCCTCGTCAATGCCGGCCAGTTGGTCGGCCGGCGTCAGCGAGCGCAGCACCTCGCGGATTTCGCCGAGCGCGCATTCGATTCCGGCCAGGGTCTGGCCGTCGCTGCCGTGCTGGCGGTTTTCGTCGATGCGGCGGGACAGCGAGCGGATTTCGTTCTCGAGCGATTCGATCTCGCGGCGCGGCACCGCTTCGGTGATGGCCTGGCGGATCTCGGCGAGTTCGCTGCGGAACGCCGCGATCGATTCTTCCAGATGATCGGGACGATGCAGCGCCTCGATCTGGCTGGTGATCTTGAGCAGATGCCGCTCGAGCGAGGAAAAATCCGGACCGGCCGGCGCGGCCTGCGCCGCACCCGTTGCCGATTGGCGTGGCGCCTGGCGCTGTGGCGGAGCGTCGAGTTCGTTCTGGCGGGCGACGATTTCGGCGATCGAAAAATCCATCGAGCCCGGGCTGAGCGGCGGCGAGGGGCGGTAGACCTGGGCGGCGACGCGCTCGACCATGTCGGACTGGCGCTGCTTTTCCTGCATCTGGGCCTGCCGGGTCGGCGCGCGGTTGGAGATCTGCGACAGCCGCGCGTCGAGGCGCGAGATCGCCTCGTTGAGCTGGCGGGCCACCGTCGGTTCGCTGCGGGCCTCGCCGCGCGCCGGGGCGGGCCGCGAAATCTGCTCGATCTGCCGGGTGATCGAATCCAGCCGCTGGTGAATGTCGGCCACGTCGGGCGTCGGCCGCGCCATCGCCGGCCGCGACTCGGAGGGGGCGCCATAGCCGTGCGAGGTCGGTTCGCCGACCGTCGAGTTGAGCCAGTCGTTCAAGGTCATGCCGGCACGGCGCGCTGCCGCCTCGGCCCTTTCACGGACGGAGGGATCAATGCCGTCGACACTCCACGATACGCGCGAATTCATGCTTTCGTCCGGTTCCGCATCGGCGCCCCACCAGCGCCATCAGCCTCCCCGCGCGTCCCAGAGTAGAGACAATCTTATTTCGGCGCGGGTCGCCTGCCTCAGCGTCGACTTTTTCGCGATACGGTAAAGAACGGGTTAAGGAACGGGACGGGCGGCGCCAAAAGTTACCGGCGGGGGCGCGTCCATCGCTTCGTCCGGACTCAAAAATATCGAAAACAATCCCATGCACAGTAGGCAGGGGATTGATCTAGCCGCTGTTTTCGCGATCGCCGCGCAGGCCTTCTTCGATCGGCACCACGTTGCTCCGATCCGCGCCGGTGGTGAGCGCCGACAGCGCCTCGATCGCCTCTTCGCACCACTCGGCCACCGCGCGCTCATGCGCCAGGCCGATGCGCAGCCCGAGCAGCTTGCCGAGGTCGGCGGGCGGCGCGGTGCCGTCGGGGAAGCGCTTGTTGAGCAGGCGCTCATAGCGGGCAAACCGGTCGCGGTGATGCTCCAGCCGAGCCATCAGGTCGGTGCGCAGCGGCTCGATGTCGACGCTGTCGAGCGCATAGAGCCGGACCAGCAGGTCGTCCTTGATCGAGGCCGGCACGCTCGGCCGCGCGGCCCAGTGCCGCAGCGCGGCGCGGCCCTCCGGCGTCAACGTATAGACCAGCTTGTTGGGCTTGCCCGACTGCACCACCTCGCGGCCCTGGATATGGCCGCGGTCGCGAAGTTTGTTCAGTTCCCGATAAATCTGCTGGTGATCGGCCTTCCAGAAGAATCCAATGGAATTGTCGAACGTCTTGGCGAGCTCGTAGCCCGTCATCGGACGCTCGGTCAGGCAGGCAAGGATCGCGTCACCAAGCGCCATGACGCCGGCCTCCAGGCTATCTGCGATTGACTTTATGCATAAAGTTGCATATGCGTCAATGCGCATAAGCTCCGGAGAGGCCCGTTCCCCGGCGCCAGCCCGTCATTGTACGTCAGAACGGCCCGCCAGAGGAGACATGATGACCATGAGCGGCCTCGACAAGTGGTACGCCTACATGAAGTCGCATGACACGGCGGCGTTGTGGGATCTGCTGCATCCCGACGCGGTGTTCGAAAGCCCGGTGGTCCACACGCCGCAGCGCGGGCGCGACATCACCTTCAAATATCTGGCAGGCGCCGAGAAGGTGCTTGGCGGCCCCGGCTTCAAATATACCGGTGAATGGCGCAACGACCGCGGCGCGGTGCTCGAATTCGAAAACGAGATCGAGGGCATCAAGATCAACGGCGTCGACATCATCAGCTTCAGCGATGACGGTAAGATCACGCACTTCAAGGTGATGGTGCGTCCGCTCAAGGGAATCAACCTGCTGCACCGCCTGATGGGGGAGCAACTCGCCAAACAGTGAGGCGCTGCTCGCGCGCCCTTGCCATTTATGTCGCATCGGCGGACGGGATATTTGAAGCTGCTCACTCCCCGGAATCTCTCGAACCGGATAAGGTCCGGGTCCGGTACGCCACCCGCGAATTTCATCTCGAACGCCTTCGTCACCCTTTGCCCCTGCCGGGAGAACATCATGCCGATCTACAAAGCCCCCGTGGAAGACGTCACCTTCCTGCTCAACGACGTGTTCCAGATCGATCGCTACGACAATCTGCCTGGCTTCTCCGACGCCTCCGCCGATGTACGCGAGGCGATTCTGGGCGAGGCGGCAAAACTCTCCGAGGAGGTGCTTCAGCCGCTCAACCGCGTAGGCGATCTCGAAGGCTGCAAGCGGCATGACGACGGTTCGGTGACGACGCCGAAGGGCTTCAAGGAAGCCTTCAAGCAGGTCGCCGAAGGCGGCTGGCTCGGGCTGTCCGCGCCGGCGGAATATGGCGGGCAAGGGCTGCCGGTGACGCTCAGCCAGGTCGTCACCGAATTCCAGAGCGCGGCCAACATGGCGTTCTCGATGTATGGCGGGCTGACCATGGGCGCGACCGCGGCGCTGCTGGTGCACGGCAAGCCCGAGCAGAAGAACATGTTCGTGCCGAAGATGATCGCCGGCGAGTGGACCGGCACCATGAACCTCACCGAGCCGCAATGCGGCACGGATCTCGGCCTGTTGCGCACCAAGGCGGTGAAGCAGGCGGACGGCAGCTACAAGATTTCCGGCACCAAGATCTTCATCTCGTCCGGCGAACACGACATGGCCGAGAACATCATCCATCTCGTGCTGGCGCGTATCGAAGGCGCGCCCGCGGGCATCAAGGGCGTGTCGCTGTTCGTGGTGCCGAAAGTGCTCGTCAATGCCGACGGCTCGCTCGGTGCGCGCAACGGCGTGACCTGCGGCTCGATCGAGCACAAGATGGGCATCCACGGCAATTCCACGTGCGTGATGAATTACGACAACGCCACCGGCTGGCTGATCGGCGAAGAGAACAAGGGCATGCAGGGCATGTTCGTGATGATGAACGAGGCCCGCCTCGGCGTCGCCGTGCAGGGGCTCGCGCAATCCGAAGTCGCCTATCAGAACGCGGTGGCCTATGCGCGCGAGCGCCTGCAGGGCCGCGCGCTGACCGGCGCAAAGGAGCCGGACAAGGCGGCCGATCCCATCATCGTGCACCCGGACGTGCGCCGCGTGCTGCTGACCATCCGCGCCTTCAACGAGGCGGCGCGCGCCATGGTCGTGTGGACCGCGCTGAAGAGCGACGTCGCCCACCGTTCCGCCGATCCGAAGGACCGCGAGGTGGCCGACGACCACATGGGCCTGATGACGCCGATCATGAAGGGCGTGATGACCGACGTCGGTTTCTCCAACTCGGTGATGGCGCAGCAGATGTATGGCGGGCACGGCTATATCGCCGAGCACGGCATGGAGCAGTTCGTGCGCGATGCCCGCATCGCCATGCTCTACGAGGGCGCCAACGGCATCCAGGCGCTCGATCTGGTCGGCCGCAAGCTGCCGCGCAACGGCGGCCGCGCCGCGATGGCGTTCTTCGCCGA
>CADEDX010000038.1:10799-22579 GCA_902826195.1 uncultured Bradyrhizobium sp.
ACCAAGCTGGTGACCGGCCGCTTCTTCATGGAGCGGATGCTGCCGGAAACCCACGTCCATCTCGCGCGCATCCAGACCGGCTGTGCCACCACCATGGAATTGGCGGCGGAAGCGTTCTGAGATTTCTCACTGCAGCTTCGTTCCGTCGTCTATAACATTACGAGCATCATACCGGGAGGGCGTCATGCCTGAGGCATATATCTACGATCACGTTCGTACTCCGCGCGGCCGCGGCAAGGCCGACGGCGCGCTCCACGAAGTCACCGCGCTGGCGCTCGCCTCCGTGCCGCTGCAGGCGCTCAAGGACCGCAACAACCTCGCCGAGGACGTGGTCGACGATGTCATTCTCGGCGTGGTCGATCCGGTCGGCGAGGCGGGCTCCGACATCGCGCGCTTCGCGGCGCTGAAGGCGGGCCTCGGCGAATCCGTGCCCGGCGTGCAGATCAGCCGCTTCTGCGCCTCCGGTCTCGACGCCGTGAACTTTGCCGCCGCCCAGATCATGGCCGGCCAGCATGAACTCGTGATCGGCGGTGGCGCGGAATCGATGAGCCGCGTCGGCATCGGCGCCTCCGGCGGCGCCTGGCCGATGGATCCCTCGATGGCGGTGCCGTCCTATTTCATGCCGCAGGGCGTCTCGGCCGACCTGATCGCGACCAAGTATGGCTTCTCGCGCGACGACGTCGACGCCTATGCGGTACAGAGCCAGCAGCGCGCCGCAAAAGCCTGGGACGAGGGCCGTTTCAACAAGTCGGTGGTGCCGGTCAAGGACATCAATGGCCTGACCATCCTGGCCAAGGACGAGCACATGCGTCCGACCACGACCATGCAGTCGCTCGGCCAGTTGCAACCGTCCTTCGTCGTCATGGGCCAGATGGGCGGCTTCGATGCGGTGGCGATCCAGTCGCATCCCGAAGTCGAGAAGATCAACTATGTGCACCACGCCGGCAATTCCTCCGGGATCGTCGACGGTGCGGGCGCGGTGCTGCTCGGCAGCAAGGAGGCTGGCGTCAAGCACGGCATGAAGCCGCGTGCAAGAATCCGCGCCTTCGCCAATATCGGCTCGGAGCCTGCGATGATGCTGACCGGCCCGGTCGACGTCACCGAAAAGCTGTTCGAGCGTTCCGGCATGAAGAAGTCGGACATCGACCTTTTCGAGCTCAACGAGGCGTTCGCCTCCGTCGTGCTGCGCTACATGCAGGCCTTCGACATCGATGCTTCGAAGATCAACGTCAATGGCGGCGCGATCGCGCTCGGCCATCCGCTCGGCGCGACGGGGGCGATGATCCTCGGCACCGTGCTCGATGAGCTGGAGCGGACCAACAAGTCGACTGCGCTGGTGACCCTGTGCATCGGCGGCGGCATGGGCACGGCGACGATCATCGAGAGAGTTTGATCGTAGGGTGGGTTAGAAGGCGTAACCCACCGTGCCACGGCGAGAAAAGGGGTGGGTTACGCCTTCGGCTAACCCACCCTACAAAATCCGAATTCAACCGCCGCGCCTGAAATCGGCTGCCGGCATCGAGGGAGCAACCAACATGGCCTTCAAGAATTTCAAGCTGGAAACCGACGCCGACGGTATTGCGCTCGTTACCTGGGACATTCCCGGACGTTCGATGAACGTGCTCGACGAAACCTCGACCAGCGAACTCGAGGCGATCCTGAAGCAGACGACGGAGGACGCCGCGGTGAAGGGCGTGGTCATCACCTCCGCCAAGGACGCGTTTTGCGCCGGCGCCGATCTTTCCATGCTCGAGGGCATGAACGTCGCCTATGCCAAAATGCTGAAGGAGAAGGGCGAGGAAGCCGCCAACCAGATGCTGTTCGAGCAGAGCCGGCGGTTCTCGCTGGTGCTGCGCGGGATCGAAACCTGCGGCAAACCGTGGGCGGCCGCGATAAACGGGCTCGCGCTCGGCGGCGGCTTTGAGGTGACGCTGTCTTGCCACTACCGCGTCGCGGCCGAGAATCCGAAGACGCGCCTCGGTCTGCCCGAAGTGAAGGTCGGGCTGTTCCCCGGCGCCGGCGGCACCCAGCGCGTGCCGCGTCTGGTACCGCCGCAGGATGCGATGACGATCCTGCTCAAGGGCGATCCGGTCACTGTCGAAAAAGCAAAACAGCTGAATCTCATTCACGCCATCGTGCCGGCCGCCGACCTGGTCAAGGCGGCAAAGGACTGGATCAAGGGGGGCGGCAAGGCCGTCGCGCCCTGGGACGAGAAGGGTTTCAAGCTGCCGGGCGGACCGGTGTTTTCCAAGGCCGGCATGATGATGTTCCCGGCCGGCAACGCCATCTACCGCCGCGAGACCTACGACAATTATCCGGCGGCGCGTGCCATCATGAGCTGCGTCTATGAAGGCCTGCAGTTGCCGATCGACGCCGCTCTGCGCGTCGAGTCGCGATACTTCACGAAAGTGCTGCGCTCCAAGGAAGCGGCGGCGATGATCCGCAGCCTGTTCCTGTCGATGCAGGAGCTGAACAAGGGCGCCCGGCGTCCGGCCGACGTGCCGCCGACCAAGATCAAGAAGGTCGCCGTGATCGGCGCCGGCTTCATGGGTGCCAGCGTCGGCTATGTATCCGCGCGCGCCGGCCTTGACGTGGTCCTGATCGACCGCGACCAGGAAAGCGCCGACAAGGGCAAGGCGCACGCCAAGAGCGTCATCGACGGTCTCATCGCCAAGGGCCGCGCCAAGCCTGCCGAGGCCGACACCATCCTGTCGCGCATCACGCCGACCGCGGACTACGCCGCCTTGAAGGATTGCGACCTCGTCATCGAGGCCGTTTTCGAGGACCGCAAGGTCAAGGCGGACACCTTTGCCAAGGCGCAGCAATACCTCAAGCCCGACGCGATCTTCGCCTCCAACACCTCGACGCTGCCGATCACCTCGCTCGCCGAAAGCTTCAAGGAGCAGGGCAAGTTCGTCGGCATCCACTTCTTCTCGCCGGTCGAGAAGATGATGCTGGTGGAAATCATTCTGGGCAAGAACACCGGCGACGTCGCGCTGGCCGCCGCGCTCGACTATGTCAGGGCAATCGGCAAAACGCCGATCGTCGTCAATGACTCGCGCGGCTTCTATGCCAACCGCTGCGTCGGCCGTTACATCGCCGAAGGCAACGAGATGTTCTTGGAAGGCGTGCCGCCGGCGATGATCGAGAACTGCGCCAAGATGGCCGGCATGCCGGTCGGCCCGCTGTCGCTGTCGGATGAAGTCGCCCTCGATCTCGGCCTCAAGGTCATCAAGGCGACCGAAGCCGATCTCGGCCCCAACGCCATCAACCCCGACCAGAAGAAGCTGATGGTGGAACTGGTCGAGAAGCAGGGGCGTCTCGGCCGCAAGAACAGCAAGGGCTTCTACGACTATCCCGAGAAGGGCAAGGGGCAGAAGAGCCTGTGGCCGGGGCTATCGGCGCTGCAGCCGAAGCAGCTCGATCCGGATACGCTCGACATCGAGGAATTGAAGCAGCGTTTCCTGGTGGTGCAGGCGGTGGAAGCCGCGCGCACGGTGGAAGACCACGTCATTACGGATCCGCGCGAGGCCGATGTCGGCTCGATCTTGGGCTTCGGCTTTGCGCCGTTCACCGGCGGCACGCTGTCCTATATCGACTTCATGGGTGCACGGAAGTTCGTCGAACTCTGCCACAAGCTCGAGGCCAAATACGGCGCGCGCTTCACTCCGCCGAAACTGCTGGAAGACATGGCGGCGAAGGGCGAGACGTTCTACGGCAGGTTCGCGCCGAAGAAGGCGGCGGCATAAGGCGGCTTGCGAAAAATCTATCGTCGCCCCTGCGAACGCAGGGGCCCATACGCCGCGGCCGGCGGAATGAGCAGCTGACGGACGGCGCGGCAATATACAGCGTCTGCCGTCTTGCCTGCCTCATCGATAGATCACGCGGTATGGGTCCCTGCGTTCGCAGGGACGACCGCGGCAATCAAGCCGATCTCGCCTGCACAATCAGGCCGTTCAGCTCGTCGCGGGTCTGGTGCTTGACGAACCTGACGGCAAATCCGTCGGGCGTGTGCCGGATGACGCGGCCAACGCAGGCGCCGATGGCGAGCGGGGTTCCGAGCGGCGGCTGCAGCTCCGCCCCTACGGCGACACCCAACGGTGAGGCGTCGATGACGAAGCAGCCGTGAATTGCGCCGTCGGCAAGGGTCAAGGTGGTGCGTGAGGCTTTGGGGACAAAACGCGGCGCGTTGCGGGTATCGACGATGCTGGCGGGATCCTTGGTCTTCTTCTCCAGCCAGGTGAGCTTTTCCGCAAGCCGCGCGCGCATCGCCTGAGTCATCTCGAGTTCAAGCAGGACGATGCTTCGCCCGGTGTCGCTGATTGTGCCCTCGAAATTGCCGATATCCCGGAAATAGGAAATGAGGTTGTCACCGACCTTGCCGACCACGGGCATGTCCACCATCATCCGGAACGGGGATACGCGGGTGGCGCGGCAGGTGAAGGTGCGAAGCTTGCCCTGAGGGTCGTACCAGTTGGAAAGCACATAGGTGCCTTCCATCACGATATCGACGGCGCGCTGCTTCATGAATCGTTCGATTGACACGACCAGGCCTCACGGAAAACGATGCCGCTTCAGCGAACTGTGACCGGTCGGACGTTGTTGTGAATTCCTGAACGCCCGAAACGCGACTTCGGGCGTATGCGATATCCCGGCGCGCATCCGGTTAGTTTACGGGGCAGTCCATAAGAAACTGTAATGGCGTACTGCGTACTTCTACAGAGGGACCATCGCCGTGCATTCGGCCGATCTCTGCGTGTGACCTTCGCGGTCATTCAATCGAGAATCGCCGGTGATGCGGCGCGCGCGAGCTTCTCCACAAAATGAAACGGGTGAGGAAATTTTCATCCCCTCACCCTCATCGAATCCGTAGCATCAGTCGTGCCGCTATCGAGAGCGGCGACGATGCCGGCGGCTTATGCCGCCTTCAACAACCCTTCCTTGGTTAACGCTTCCTGCACCTTCGGGCGGGCGGCGACGCGGTTCTTGTAGGCTGTGAGGTTCGGCATGGTGGAGAGGTCGAACTTCATCCGGTCCGCCCACGACAGCATCGTGAACAAATAGCCGTCGGCGACGGTGAAATCCTTGCCCATCAGATAGTCGCGTCCGCCGAGCTGGCTGTCGAGATATTTGAACTTGCCCATCACCCGGTCCTTGAAGAACGCCTTGGCCTCGTCGGCCAGCACCGGCGAGAACATCGGGCCGAAATTCTTGTGCAGCTCGGTGGTGATGAAGTTCAGCCACTCCAGGAGCTTGTAGCGGTCGGCGCTGTCGCGGGCGGGGGCGAGGTTCTTGCCGGCGGCCTGGTCGGCGATCATCTGGACGATGACCGGCCCCTCGGTGATCAGTTCGCCCGAATCGAGCGCCAGCGCCGGCACCTGGCCCTTCGGGTTGACCTTCAAAAAGTCGTCACCGTTCTCCAGCTTTTTGGCGCGCAAGTCGACTTTGACGAGCTCGTAGGGCAGACCGGCCTCGAGAAGCGCGATATGGGGGGATAGCGAGCAGGCGCCTGGGGAATAATACAATTTCATCGGCTTTTCCTTCCCTCGTAATGTATTGACGTGCTGACTAAATGCATCTGCATGAAATAGTCAAGATTGATGCAGCTGCATTTAGTGCGGTACACTGATCTGTGAGTGACATGGACCGGACTATGAAACGCAAACCTTCGACCGAGGCGACCGCCGCCTGGATCCGCCTGATGCGGGTGCAGAGCCGGGTGCTCGATGCCGTCGAGCAGGATCTGAAGAAGGCGGGCTTTCCGCCGCTGGCCTGGTATGACGCGCTGCTGGAACTGTCGCGTGCGCCGTCCGGCGAGATGCGCCCGGTGGAGCTGGAAAAGCAGATGCTGATCCCGCAATACTCCACCTCGCGGCTGATCGACCGGCTGGTCGACGAGGGGCTGGCGGCGCGGCGCGAATGCAAGATCGACAAGCGCGGCCAGTTCGTCGAGATCACCGAGGCCGGGCGCGAAATGCAGAAGAAGATGTGGAGCGCCTATTCGGCGGCGATCGAAAAGCACGTCGGCTCCAAGTTGTCCGACGCCGACGCCATGAAGCTTTGCGGCCTGCTTGACCGGCTGGGCTGCTCGTGCTCCGAGGTCAAGGCAGCCGCCGCCCGCGACGGCGTGCCGGCGCGATGACCGCCCTTAACTTTTTCGTTGTTGCGGACGATGCCGTCCGCATTCCCTTGGCCACTCGGCGCTTTCGATCGAATCGCCTGACATCCGGATGTTCCCATGGCGCGTGACCAGATCGATATGAGGCCGCTGGAATCGCGCGACGAACTCGTCGCGTGGTTCGAGGCCGGCAGCAAGCCGCCGTCCGAATTCCGCATCGGCACCGAACACGAGAAGACGCCATTCACGCTGGAGGGCCACCAGCCTGTGCCCTACAAAGGTGCGCGCGGCATCGGCGCGCTGCTCGAAGGCATGCAGCTTCTGCTCGGCTGGGAGCCGATCATGGAGCGCGGCAACATCATCGGGCTCTACGACATTACCGGCGGCGGGGCGATTTCGCTGGAGCCCGGCGGGCAGTTCGAATTGTCGGGGGCGCCGGTCGAGACCATCCACCAGACCCAGTCCGAACTGATGGCGCATCTGGCGCAGGTGCGCGAGATCGCAACCCCTTTGGGGATCGGCTTTCTCGGGCTCGGCATGACGCCGTCCTGGTCACGGTCGCAGATGCCGGTCATGCCCAAGGGCCGCTACAAGATCATGACCAACTACATGCCGAAGGTCGGCCAATACGGCCTCGACATGATGTACCGCACCTGCACGGTGCAGACGAATCTCGACTTCTCCTCCGAAGCCGACATGGTCAAGAAGCTTCGGGTATCGGTGGCGCTGCAACCGATCGCGACCGCCCTGTTCGCCAACTCCCCGTTCACCGAGGGCAAGCCGAACGGCTTCCTGTCGTTCCGATCCGAGATCTGGCGCGATACCGACAACGCGCGCGCCGGCATGATCCCCTGGGTGTTCGAGGACGGCATGGGGTTCGAGCGCTGGGTCGATTACGCGCTCGACGTGCCCATGTATTTCGTCAAGCGCGGCGACCAGTACATCGACGCATCCGGCATGTCGTTCCGCTCGCTGATGGCGGGCCGCCTCGACAATCTCGCCGGCGAGCGCGCGACCATCTCCGACTGGGCCAACCATCTCTCGACGATCTTCCCGGAAGTCCGCCTCAAGCGCTATCTGGAAATGCGCGGCGCCGACGGCGTGCCGTGGGGCCGGCTGCCGGCGCTGCCGGCGTTCTGGGTCGGGCTGCTCTATGACGACCGCAGCCTGAACGCGGCCTGGGATCTGGTCAGCCACTGGACCGCGCAGGAACGCCAGGCGTTGCGCGACGACGTGCCGCGCCTCGGCTTCAAGGCCCGGATCCGGGACCGCTACCTGTTCGAGATCGCCCGGGAGTGCCTGACGCTGTCGCATGCCGGCCTGCGGCGGCGGGGCCATATCGATCAACTCGGACGCGACGAGAGCCGCTACCTCGAACCGCTGGAGCACATCCTGGAATCCGGCCGGACGCCGGCGGAAGAGATGCTGGACAAGTTCAACGGCCCCTGGGGCGGTTCCGTAGAGCCCGCCTATCAGGAATACGCGTTCTGATCGAAAAGCCTGCCGGGCCGTTCATCCACCGTACAGGTTGATGGCGCTCAAATGGCGGCCCGATCAAACGGCGGGCGCGAGGCTTTGCCGGCCCGCGCCGTCACGCGTATTCGAAAGCAACCCGCGAATGAGGACTGGTGGCCTGCTCAGGGCGTGTGTGGTGATGCTCGCCGTCCTGGCGGCGACCCTATCCGCGCGTCCGGCGCTGGCGCAGGCCAATTTCGACCGGCCCGGCGGCGACTATCTCAGCGCCCCCGTCACCTCGGGCGATCCGGCCGAATGCGCGCTGGTGTGCGAGCGCGACCGCCGCTGCCGCGCTTGGACCTTCAGCTACCCGACCGACCTCGTCAACCGCGCGGTGTGCTGGCTCAAGGGCAACGTGCCGGCGCGGGTGCAGAGCGATTGCTGCGTCTCCGGCGTCCGTGGCGCCGGCGTGCTGGAGCGGCGCAACGACGCGATCGAAACCTCGATCGACCGCTTCGGCGGTGACTACAAGAGTTTTGACCTCAAGAGCGGCGACGGCGACGATGCCTGCAAGGCCGCCTGCGCCGCCGATAACAAATGCCGCGCCTGGACCTATGCGCGGCCGGGCTACGCCGGCAAGGAACCGCACTGCTTCTTGAAAAAGGACATTAAACCGCCGCGGCGGAAGGCCGGGTTCACCTCCGGTGTGGTGAGGTAACATCTCCGGGAGCCGGAGCGTACCTCTGTTACGCCCTCGGCATGCCATCGCTCCCGATGACCCGTGCTTGAGGCGCGAAAGCAGGGAGGTTCGGATGTCCAGCACAAAATTCTCGCGCAGGTTCTTTCACGCCGCCGTTCTCGGCGCTTCGCTGATGCTGGCCGGATGGTCGCAGCCGGCGGCCGCCGGCGGCGCGGTGCCGTTTACCGCGGAAGCCTTCAAGGCGGCTCAGGCGGCCGGCAGCCCCATCCTGGTCGAGATCCATGCCGACTGGTGCCCGACCTGCAAGGCGCAGACGCCGATCCTGGAAAAGCTTACGGCGGATCCGAAATTCAAGAATCTGAAGGTCTTCCGGGTCGATTTCGACGGGATGAAAGCGGCAGTGAAGGACTTCAAGGCGCAGAGCCAGTCGACCCTGATCGTATTCAAGGGACCGGCGGAGCGTGGCCGCTCCGTCGGTGATACCAAGCAGGCCTCGATCGCGGCACTGCTCGACAAGAGCCTGTAGCGTAACGCCGGTGGGCACGCTCGCACTGGCCTTTGCGGCCGGATTACTTTCGATCCTGTCGCCCTGCGTGCTGCCGCTGGTGCCGATCGTGCTCGGGGCGGCGGTCGCCGCGCATCCGTTCGGCGCGCTGGCGCTGGCCTCGGGCCTTTCGGTCTCGTTCACGGGCATCGGCCTGCTGCTGGCAGTGGCGGGCTTCGGGCTCGGCATCGACGCCGGCTTCTTTCGCGTCGTTGCGGCCATCGTCATGATCGCGCTCGGCGCGGTGCTGCTGGTGCCGTCATGGCAGGCGCACCTGGCGGCCGCCGGCAGTCCGGTGTCGGCCTGGGCCGACCGGCAGTTCGGCGGCGTTGCCTCCTCCGGGCTCGCCGGCCAGTTCGGCATCGGCCTTCTACTCGGCGCGGTCTGGTCGCCTTGCGTCGGCCCGACGCTGGGGGCCGCCTCGCTGCTCGCCTCGCAGGGCCGAGACCTGCCGCAGGTCGCGCTGACCATGGTGGTGTTCGGCATCGGCGCCGGCCTGCCGCTGGTGCTGCTCGGGCTGCTGTCGCGCGCCTCCCTGATGCGGGTAAGAGCGCGGCTGATGTCGGCCGGCAGTCTCGGCAAGGGTCTGCTCGGCGCCGCCTTCATCCTGATCGGGGTGGCGATCGTCACCGGCGCCGACAAGCGGATCGAGGCCGCGCTGGTCGAAGCGTCGCCGCAATGGCTGACGGATCTAACGACATCGTTCTAGCTATGCGGCGGTGGGGGCGAGCACCGTGATCTGCGGCCACAACGCTTTCCATCTCGCCGCTTTCGCCGCGTAATTCGCCGCCGAAAAGTTCGGCCCCGGATTGGGGCGCACGATCATGGCCGCGGCATCGTCAAAACCATTCGGCGCGTACAACTCGTAGCCCTGCCCGGCGCGCCGCAGTCCGATCTGGGTATTTTTTGTCAGGAAGCGGTCGATGCCTTCGGTCGAACAGCGCAGTTCGGGATAGGGCAGGCCGTGCTTTTCGCCGTACCACAGATGCACGCGCGCCTGGTTGCGGGCCTCGACCGCGATGCCACGGCCGGCCAATCGTTCCGCCAGCACGCGAATGATGTTGTCTTCCGCTTCCCATGAGGTGTCGGGATCGAAATAGAACACGTCGTAATCGTTGATGCCGTAATCGACCGCGCGCCCGGTAAGGACGTTCCACGCCGTCTGCACCAGGCAGCCGGAGACCAGCCAGGAATCCGGCAGTCCGAGTTGAAACATTTCTTCGGCAATGATGGCGTTGGCAGGATTTTGCAGGGCGGCGGTGAGGAATTGTTCTTCGTTCATTGGCACGCTGCCGTAGGGTGGGCAGAGGAGCGTAGCGACGTGCCCACCATCCATCAACAAGCCTGGTGCGACTTGGTGGGCTCGCTTCGCTCAGCCCACCCTACGAATTCTCGTCGAACTCCTTCACCGCCTTCTTCGAGGCTAGCGCGCGCCAGTGTCGCCGCAGCAGCGGCTCGACCATGGCGCGGCTGGCCTTCGACAGGCGGATCAGCACCATCGGATAATCGCGGTAGTGGTCGGTGAAGTAAAATATTGTGGGCCGGCTTTCCACCAGCATCGCGCGTTCGTCTTGGGGCACGCCCGGCATGACAAGGCTGTCGCCGTCTTCCTTCAGCCGCGCTAGCATCTTCTTGCGCACTTTCAGCGCCGGCGTGCCGTAGGAGGTGCCGTCCTCGGCTTCGGGCCAGGTGAGCGCAAATTTCCGGATGTCGTCGAAAGTCATCCGGGGTACACCATTCGCCTCACTGCACGGACGTAAAGAACCGCGCCAGCCGGAAGCCCGACAGCCATGTCCACACCGGCTGGCTGCGCATGCCGAGATCCCAGGAGCCGACCACGGCGTCGGCCCGGCCGATCAGGCTGTCGATCGGCAGCAAGCCGACACCGCCGTCGCGCACCGCGACGCGGCTGTCGGCGGAATTGTCCCTGTTATCGCCCAACACGAACAGTTTTCCCGGCGGCACCGTCACCTCGGGCGTGTTGTCGAGCCGGCCATTGTCGCGCATCTTGAAGATGGCGTGGCTGACGCCGTTCGGCAGCGTTTCGACGAACTTGTAGGCGCGCTCGGTGTTGCCGCGCTCGTCTTCCGCCGTGCCCATGCCGTCCGGCTTCAGCGCGGCGGCATGGTCGTTGATGAAGAGCTGGCCCTGCCGCAGCTGGATGCGGTCGCCCGGCAATCCGACCACGCGCTTGACCCAGGCCTGCGAACGGTCGCCCGGCCAGCGGAACACGACGACGTCGCCGCGCTTGGGCGTATCGCCAAACAGGCGGCCGGTTTCGGGGAGCGTGATCTGGATCGGCAGCGACGCCGCGCCGTAGCCGTAGGGGAATTTCGACGCCACCAGCGCGTCGCCGATCAGAAGCGTCGGCTCCATCGAGCCCGATGGCACATAGAACGGCTCGGCGATCGCGCCCTTGGCGACGAACACGATGCCGATGATCGCGGCCAGCTGCACCGCCTGGGCGCGCCAGCTCGACGGCTTGATCGGGCTGTCGTTTTCGTTCGCCACTTTCCCGTCGCTCACTAGCCGGTTCCTCCAACCGTGATCTTTTCCATCCGCAGCGTCGGCTGGCCGACGCCGACTGGCACGCCCTGGCCGTTCTTGCCGCAGGTGCCGATGCCGCTATCGAGCGCGAGGTCGTTGCCGACCATGGTGATGCGATGCAGGTCGGTCGGCCCGTTGCCGATCAGCATCGCGCCCTTCAGGGGCGCGCCGAGCTTGCCATTTTCGATCTTGTAGGCCTCGGTGCACTGGAACACGTATTTGCCGGAGGTGATGTCGACCTGGCCGCCGCCGAAATTCGCGGCGTAGACTCCGTTCTTCACCGAGGCCAGAATTTCCGCCGGATCGCGCTGGCCCGCCAGCATGTAGGTGTTGGTCATGCGCGGCATCGGCATATGGGCGTAGCTCTGGCGGCGGCCGTTGCCGGTCGGCTTCATGTTCATCAGCCGCGCGTTCTG
>CADEDX010000039.1:0-9687 GCA_902826195.1 uncultured Bradyrhizobium sp.
ACCAGGATGAATTCGTCCTGCGTGGGATGAACGTGCACCGGCACAAACTGGCCGGGCTCGCTGTTGGTCTCGAACGCGAAGGTGGAATCGGTCACGGCCTTTGGATAATAGACCTGACCCAGAATATTCCAGCTCTTGCCGCCGTAACCGGTGCCGTTGGCGGTGATGCCTTTCTCGAGCGCTGCCATGGGGTCCTCTCCTCCGTTGTTGTGGTTGGAACTAGCGTCCGGCGAGTTGCTTCAGCCGCAGCGTCATCGGCGAATCGGGATCGCCGAGCGGCGCGATGGCGGTGAAATGATTGGCGCCGTCGATCGTCGCAAATTGCGTCGCGATCCCGGCGGCGTCCCACGCGTCGACGATGGTGCGGCTCTGCCGAACATATTCGGCGCTCTCGTTGCCGCCGACCACCGCATCCAGTATGCCGCGTGACGGCGCCAGCCAGAACAAGGGGCTCGCCGATTTGGCCGATGCGTCGTCAAGCTTCAACGCCGTGTTGATGGATGTTTTAACCAGCGGGCGAAGATCGAACAGGCCGGAAATGGCGTAGGCAGCCGTGACGAGATCCGCCGGCAGCGACGCATCGAGGGCGCGCCAGTCGGTGGCCAGCATGCAGGCCGCGAGATGGCCGCCCGCGGAATGGCCGCTGACGACGAGCGGACGCCCGAATTTTGCCAGCTCCCGCATCGCGGCGCGCATCTCGCCGATGATATCGGCGATCGACACCGCGGGGCACAGATCGTAGCTCGGCACGGCGACGCCGACGCCATGGGCATTCAGCCCGGCGGCGAGATGGCTGAAGAACGAACCATCCAGCGCCTGCCAGTAGCCGCCATGGATGAAGACGACGATCGGGCCGGCACCATCGCCGGAAAACAGATCGATCCGGTTGCGAGCGCCCATTCCATAAGCGATCACCTTTGGTGAATGTGCCTCCCGGTAGGCCGCCGCATCGCGCGACCAGCCGGCGATGATCGCCGGATTCTCCGGCACCCGCGCGCGATTATTGTATTCGACCTCGTAATCCACATTCGCGCTCAACGGGCCACCTCTCCCGGCGTCACGCCGTCCGCGCCTTGGCTGATCTTTGCGCCGACGCCTTGGTCTTGGCCAAGAGGCGCATCAGATCGCGGACGTCCTTCGGCGTCAGGTCGCCGAACATATCGGCGATCCACAATTCGTGCTCCGCCGCCATCTTGCGGAATTCGGCGCGGCCCGTCTTGGTCAGACGGATCACCTGGACGCGGCGGTCGGCGTCCGAGGTGCGGCGATCGAGATGGCCGGATTCGACGAGGCGCTCGACCAGGCCGGTCACGTTGCCGTTCGACACCATCATCCGCTTGGAGACGTCCGACAACGTCATGCCGTCAGGCACCTTGTCGAGCTGGGCCATCAGGTCGAAGCGCGGCAGCGTGACTTCAAAACGTTCGCGCAACCGGCTGCGCACTTCGCCCTCGATCAGGGTCGTGCAGGTCAGCAAGCGCAGCCACAGCCTGAGTTCGTCGCCATGATGTTCGGGGAGTTCGACGGCCTTGGTCTCTGAATCGAGGATCATGGTGCAAATCTTGTCCGGCCTGGGCGTCCGGCGATCCGGAGGGAACGCAGCTTGAGGGATCATCGCCCAGATTTCTTTAGGTTTCAAGCAATTGGCGCATGGCTTGCATGGATGCGTTTGGCTTGCAGGTGGCATCATCGTCAGAATAAGCTGCCAACCGAGCATTTTGTGAGGCGTGGTTTTTCGGCTGCAGAGGCCGGATGGGGGAATGAGATGAGACAGTCGTTGATGCTGACCGGACTTGGGGTCGTGCTGGGTGCCGCCGCGACGCCGGCCGCCGCGCAGGAGAAAATCAAGATCGGCGTGATCACCACGCTGTCGGGTCCTGCGGCCGTGCTCGGCCAGCAATCGCGCGACGGTTTTCAGCTCGCGGTCAAGGACCTCGGCGGCAAGATGGGCGGCAAGGACGTCGAGGTCGTCGTGGTCGACGACGAGCTCAAGCCCGACGGCGCCGTGACCAAGGCAAAGGGCCTGCTGGAACGCGAAAAAGTCGACTTCGTGGTCGGGCCGATCTTCTCCAACATTTTGCAGGCGATTCATCGCCCGGTGACCGAGAACAAGACGTTCCTGATCAGCCCGAACGCGGGGCCGTCAAGCTACGCCGGCAAGGAGTGCAGCCCGTTCTTCTACGTGACCTCGTACCAGAACGACCAGGTGCACGAGATCCTCGGCAAGGTCGCGCAGGATCGCGGCTACAAGCGCATGTATGTGCTGGTGCCGAATTATCAGGCCGGCAAGGATTCCGCGGCCGGCTTCAAGCTCGACTACAAGGGCGAGATCGCCGAGGAGAGCTACACACCGCTCGGCACGCTGGATTTCCAGGTCGAGCTGACAAAAATCTCTTCGTCCAAGGTCGATGCGCTGTTCACCTTCATGCCCGGCGGCATGGGCGTTGGTCTCGTCAAGCAATATCGGCAGGCCGGCCTGGCCGACAAGATCCCGGTGCTGTCTGCGTTCACGGTCGATGAATCCACCCTGCCCGCGCAGCAGGACGCCGCGGTCGGCATGTTCGGCGGCGCCAACTGGGCGCCCAACATGGACAATCCGCAGAGCAAGAAGTTCGTCGCCAGCTACGAGGCCGCCTACAGCAGCGTGCCCGGTACCTACGCCATGCAGGGCTATGACACGGCGCTCTTGATCGACAGCGCGGTGAAGGCGGTGAAGGGCGACCTCAAGAACAAGGACGCGGTGTCGGCGGCGCTGAAGAAGGCCGAGTTCACCTCGCTGCGCGGCGACTTCAAGTTCAACACCAACGGCTATCCGATCCAGAACTTCTATCTGACCAAGGTGGCAAAACGCGCCGACGGCAAATTCCAGACCGAGATCGTCGAAAAGGTGTTTTCGAACTATGGCGACCGCTACGCCAAGGATTGCGCGCCGGCGAAATAATAATCGAGAGGAAACGAGAATGATGAAAACCGAAATCGCCGGCATCACCCGCGCCAATGAAGGCATGCAGGGAATTTCCTGGAGCATTCTCGGCCAGATCTATGTGCCGAAGAACGTCACCGAGCATTCCTTCTCATGGCATGCGACGTTCCCGCCGGAAACGTTCGTGCCGCCGCACATCCACCCCGACCAGGACGAATACCTCTACATCCTGGAGGGCCAGCTCGACTTTTTCCTCGACGGCGCCGAGACGCAAGCCACGCCGGGCGACCTGGTGCGGCTGCCGATGGGCAAGCCGCACGGCATCTTCAACAAGTCCGGCCGCACCGCCAAGACGCTGTTCTGGGTGTCGCCGACACGGCGGCTCTACGACTTGTTCTGGGCGATCCACAATATGAAGGAGCAGACGCCGGACGCGGTGGTGGCGCTCGCCGCCGAGCACAACATCCACTTCCTGCCGCCGCCGCCCGGGGCGTGAAGGATTCAAGTTTCTCGTCATGGCCGGGCTTGTCCCGGCCATGACGGCGATTGTTGCTGTTACGCCCGCACCGCGGCCAGCCCGAGCGCCGGCGCGGCAAATCCCGCCTTGGACGCATAGCCGCGCACGATCGCCTCGCGCTGGGCGTGGCTCAGCACTTTCTCGATATCACTAAACCCGTCCGGCGCGAGCTGCTCGACCGCGTCGATCACGCCTTCGGGGCCGCCGCGGCGGTTGGAGCGCACGATTTCGGCCGTCATCGGCAGGCGCTTCTTCTCATAGGCGACAAGCGCCTGGCGCGGGTGCTCGGCGCGCGCCAGTTCATCGGCCAATGCGCGCGCATCGAGGATCGCCTGCGACGCGCCGTTGGAGCCGACCGGGTACATCGGATGCGCGGCGTCGCCGAGCAGCGTCACCCGGCCCCAGGTCCAGTACGGCAAGGGATCGCGGTCGCAGCAGGGATATTCGTAAAATTCAGGCGTTGCCGAAATCAGGCTGCGGACGTCGACATGCGGCACCGAGAAGCGCTCGACGTGCGGCATCAGCTCCTCGCGCTTGCCGGGCCGCGACCAGTCCTCGCGGCGCGGCGGCGGCGTATTGCCGTCGCCGATCCGAACCAGCACCGCCCAGTTGGTCAGCCGGCTCACCGGGCTTGATCCTTCCGCGATTGGATAGACCACCACCTTGGCGTTCAGCCCGCCGGCCACGATCATCGAACGGCCGGTCAGGAAAACCGGCCAGTCGCGCGCGCCGCGCCACAGCATCAGGCCGTTCCAGCACGGCGGGCCCTCGTCCGGAAACAGCATTTCGCGCACCCGCGAATGGATGCCGTCGGCGCCGATCAGGATATCGCCGCGCGCGGTCTTGATATGGGCGCCGGTGCGGTCGAAGAAGTGCGCGACCACGCCACCCTCATGCTGCGCGAACGCGCCGAGCCGGCAGCCGGTGTGGATCGCCTCTGGCCCCAGCCGCTCCTCGACGGCGCGATGGATCACGCTTTGCAGGCGGCCGCGATGGACCGAGAATTGCGGCACGTCGTGGCCGGCATCGAGCCCGCGCGGCTCGCGCCAGACCTCCTGGCCGTGGCGGTTGAGGTAGTACAGCACGTCGGTGCGAACGGCCGCGGCGTCCAGCCGGTCCAGCAGCCCGAGGCCGGCGAGTTCGCGGATCGCATGCGGCAGCGTGTTGATGCCGACGCCGAGCTCGCGGATGGTATCGGCCTGCTCGAACAATTCGCAGTCGATGCCCCGCGCGCGCAACATCAGCGCGGTGGTGAGGCCGCCGATGCCGCCTCCGACGATGATTGCCTTCATCCGCGCTACTCCACTCGCTACTTCAACCTCGCCCCGCCCTGCGGGGAGGGAAAGGGAGCGGAGGGAGCCTGCCATCCGGCCTATTCGGCTGCAAGCGGCTTTGTCGCTTCGGCTTTCAGCTCGGCGCGGGTTTTCGGCTTACCCTTAATTTTGAGGTCCTCGAAATCCTGCCGGTCCCGGACGCTATTGCGGAAGATCTGCTCCTTGCCGGGCAGATATTGCGGCGGACAGGCGATATCGGCGCCGTACCAGGCCGCCGCCCGCATCGTAAAGGACGGATCGACGAGATGCGGCCGGCCCAGCGCCACGAGATCGGCGCGGCCGGCGGCCAGGATCGTGTTGACCTGGTCGGCCGAGGTGATGTTGCCGACGCACATGGTGGCAACCCGGGCTTCGTTGCGCACCTGATCGGAGAACGGCGCCTGGAACATGCGGCCATAGATCGGCTGCGCATCGCGCACGGTCTGCCCGGTCGATACATCGACCAGGTCGACGCCGGCCTCACCGAAAGCGCGCGCGATCGCCACCGCGTCGTCGCCGGTGATGCCACCTGCGGCCCAGTCGGTGGCAGAGATGCGCACCGACATCGGCTTGTGCGCGGGCCATGCCGCGCGCATCGCCGCGAATACTTCCAGTGGATAACGCAGCCGGTTGGCCAGCGTACCGCCATATTCGTCGGTGCGCGCATTGGTCAGCGGCGAAATGAAACTCGCCAACAGATAGCCGTGAGCGCAGTGCAGCTCCAGCATGTCGAAGCCGCAGGCGTCACCGCGAAAGGCAGCGGTGACAAACTCCTGCTTGACGCGGTCCATCGCGGCGCGATCCATTTCGCGCGGCACCTGGCTATCCGGGAAGTATGGCAGCGGCGACGCCGAGATCGTGTCCCAGCCGCCCTGCTCCAGCGGCCGGTCCATGCCCTCCCACATCAGCTTGGTCGCGCCCTTGCGGCCGGCGTGTCCGAGCTGCAGGCAGATCTTTGCCGCCGAATTGGCGTGGACGAAATCGACGATCCGTGTCCATGCGGCCTGCTGCTCATCGTTCCACAGGCCGGCACAGCCCGGCGTAATGCGGGCATTGCGGCCGACGCAGGTCATCTCCGTGAAAATCAGGCCGGGACCGCCGATCGCACGCGAGCCGTAATGCACCAGATGGAAATCGCCGGGCACGCCTTCCTGTGCGGAGTACATGCACATTGGTGAGACGACCGCGCGGTTGGCGACCTGCATCTCGCGCAGTTTCAGCGGCTGGAACATCGGCGCGGCGGGGTTGTCGATGTCGACACTAAAGCCCTTTGAACGAACCTGCGTTGCAAAGGCCTTGTCGACCTCGCGGACGAACTCCGGCGCGCGCAGCGTCAGATTGTCATAGGTGATCGCCTTAGCGCGGGTCATGACACCGAACGCGAACTGGACGGGATCGAAATCCCAGAAGCGGTCGACATGCTCGAACCAGACCAGCGACACGTCGGCGGCATGCTGGGTCTTCTCGACTTCCTCGCGTCGGCCGTGCTCGTAGGTCTGCAAGGCGGCCTCGACGGTCGGCGCCCGCGCCATCGCATCGGCCAGCGCAATCGCGTCTTCCATCGCAAGCTTCGTGCCGGAGCCGATCGAAAAATGCGCGGTCGCCTTGGCGTCGCCGAGCAGCACCATGTTGTCCTTGACCCAGCGCTGGCTGCGGATCATCGGAAAATTGCGCCACATCGAACGGTTGGTCAGCAGTGGATAGCCGTCGAGGAATTTTCCGAAGATTTGAGTCATACGGTCGGCGGATTGGCGTTCGTCCAATCCCTCGAGCCCCGCGCGCTTGAAGGTCTCGGCGTCGGTCTCGAAGATCCAGGTCGAGTGGCCCATCTCATACTGATAGGCGTGGGCGATAAATGGCCCCCACTCGGTCTCCTCGAAGATGAAAGTGAAGGCGTCGAGCGGCTTGGTCGACCCCATCCAGGCGAACTTGTTGGAGCGCAGGTCGACCTCGGGCCGGAAATGGTCGATGTACTTGTCGCGGAAACGGCTGTTGATGCCGTCGGCGAGGACAATCAAATCGGCATCGGCAAATTTCGCCTCGTCATCGATGTCGGCTTCGAACAGCAGCGTCACACCGAGTTCACGGGCGCGCTCCTGTAGGATCAGCAACAGCGTCCGGCGCGAGCAGCCGCAAAAGCCATTGCCGCCGACGCGGTGGACGGTGCCGCGGAAATGCACGGCGATGTCGTCCCAATAGGCGAACTCCTGCGTGATGCGGCGGTAGCTCGGCGGATCGTATTTCTCGAAATTGTCCAGCGTGGCGTCGGAGAACACCACGCCGAAGCCAAAGGTGTCGTCGGCGCGGTTGCGCTCATAGACGGTGATGTCGGCCTGCTGCCGCTGCTTCTTCAGGAGGATCGCAGCGTAGAGACCGGCCGGTCCGCCGCCGATAATCGCGATCTTCATCTGCCGCCTCCGAAACAGTCTGTCGGAACGAGAATTACTTTAAGCCTAAAGTAATTTGAGGGCAAGGGGCGCTTTGCTGCGTCCTCCGCCCTCATCCCGAGGAGTGGCTTGTAGCCCGGATGGAGCGCAGCGCAATCCGGGTTGCTTGTGATGTAGGCAAGAGCCCCGGGTTTCGCTTCGCTCCACCCGGGCTACGTCCCGTCAATTCCCCTCGAACACCGGCGTCCGCTTGTTCGAAAACGCCTCAAAAGCGCGGCCGAAATCTTCCGTGGTCATGCACAGTGCCTGTGCAACCGCTTCGGCCTCGATCGCCTCCTCCACCGACATGGCCCATTCCATCGCCAGCATCCGCTTGGTCATGGTGTTGGCGAAGGTCGGACCCGCGGCAATCTGCGTGGCCAGGAGTTGCGCCTGCGCCAGCACTGCCTCCGGCGTGACGATGCGGCTGAAGAAGCCCCACTTCTCGCCCTCTTCTGCGGTCATGAAGCGGCCGGTGTAGAGCAGTTCGGAAGCCCGAGACTGGCCGATGATGCGCGGCAGGATCGCGCAGGCGCCCATGTCGCAGCCGGCGAGCCCGACCTTATTGAACAGGAAGGCGACCTTGGCGCCGGTGGCGGCCAGACGCAGGTCGGACGCCATCGCGACGATCGCGCCCGCACCGGCGCAGATGCCCTCGACGGCGGCCACGATCGGCTGCGGGCACGCCCGCATCGCCTTGACGAGGTCGCCGGTCATGCGCGTAAAAGCGGTCAGCCCCTTGGTGTCCATCTGGATCAACGGCCCGATGATCTCGAACACGTCGCCGCCGGACGAGAAGTTTCCGCCCGCGCCAGATACGACGATGGTCTTGACCTCGTCATCCATCGCGCAGGCGCGGAAGAAGTCGGTGAGCTCGCGGTAGCTTTCGAAAGTGAGCGGATTCTTCCGCTCGGGACGATTGAGCGTGACGTTGGCGACGCGATCGACCACGGCCAGCAGAAAGTGCTTCGGCGAATAGTCGATCAACGGCAGCGTGACGGGGTTGGCGGGCTTGCTCATGGGATCTCCCTTGTTTCGTTCGTCATTGCGAGGAGCGAAGCGACGAAGCAATCCAGTCTTTCTTCGACGCGCGATGGATTGCTTCGCTTCGCTCGCAATGACGGCTTGCTCTCACTCTTCAGACTTCGCCGCCGGCCACTGCGATGGCCTGTCCGGTGATGGAGACGGCGCCCTCGCCGCAGAGCCAGAGCACGGCATCGGCCACTTCCGACGGCGCGACGAGACGCCCTTGCGGATTGTGCTTCGACAGTTCGGCGATGGCTTGCTCACGGCTGCGGCCGGTCCTCTTGATGATGTTGTCGATCGAGCCTTCCAGCAGATCGGTTTCGGTGAAGCCGGGGCAGACGGCATTGACGGTGACGCCGCTCTTTGCGGTTTCCAGCGCGAGCGAACGGACGAGGCCGATGACCGCATGTTTTGCGGCGCTGTAGGCCGAGACATAGGCGTAACCCTTGAGGCTGGCGGTAGACGCGACGGCGACGATGCGGCCGCGGCCGCGCTCGATCATACCGGGCAGCACCGCCTGTGCGGCGTGGACCACGCCCATGAAATTGACGTCCATCATGCGCTGGAACAGCGCGGCGTCGGAGCGGCCGAACGGCGCGGATTCCGCGGCACCCGCATTGGCGACGAGAATATCGATCGGTTGCCGCGCGGCGGCTTCCGCGATGGCTGATTTCACCGAAGCTTGATCAGCGACGTCGGCGACAACAGCAAACTGCGCCGTGCCCGAGGCCACGGCTGCGTCCAGCGTCGCGCGGTTGCGGCCGAGCACCGTGACCGTCGCACCGGAATTCGACAGCGCCGCCGCTACCGCCAGTCCAATGCCCCGCCCGCCGCCGGTGACGAGCGCATGGGAGGAACGCGACAAGGGGGACATCGGCCAGGCCTCCATGGTGGGAATTCAGGATATATTTTAGACTTCAAGCTTTTGCAAGAAAAGCGCCTTGCTTGCGCAGGAAGAGCGATGACCTTTCCTGGACCAGCGTGACGGCTGCAATTGCGAACGGCTGCGCATGACGATATGAACTTTGGCTCATATGCTGGGTTAGACCTGTTTCACGGAACATGAGATAGGGAGATCGTCATGACACAATGACAAGCGGTGTTTCCCGCTGGAAGACGAGCACTGTACGAGAAATACAAGTACTCGGCGGCGATCCGATCGGGTGACCTCCTGTTCGTCTCGGGTCAAGTCGGTTCCCGCGAGGATGGCACGCCTGAGCCGGTATTCGTGCGTCAGGTCGAGCTTGCCTTCGAAAACCTGAAGGCTGTGCTCGAAGCCGCGGGATGTACCCTTGCGGACGTCGTCGATGTCACGACGTTCCATACCGATCCCGAAGCACAACTCGATACGGTGCTGAAGGTCCGCGACAACTATCTCGGCGAACCGCCATATCCGAACATCACAGCCGTGGGCATCAACTGGCTTGCCGGATTTGATTTCGAGATCAAGGTTATAGCACGCATCCCGAACGACGGCTGAAA
>CADEDX010000039.1:9787-22310 GCA_902826195.1 uncultured Bradyrhizobium sp.
TCCTTGATCAAATGCACTATCGCATTCGCGTAATACTGCAGCAGCACGCGTTCGGTCGGGTTGGCGCGGTAGGTTTCATCCGCCTCGATCACGAGATGGCGCAGCGTCAGCATGCGCAGGCCGACGGCGATGGCATAGTCGCGATCGGCGCGGGGAATGTGGACGTAACTTCCGGTCCGCTCGAGATCGCCGATCAACGTTGAAACGCGGCCCTTGATCTCGAACAAGGTCAGCGGCAGGTCGCCGGCTTCCAGCATCACGGTCGAAACCAGCGAGACCGGCAGCGCCGGCACCACGCCGCCGACCGCTTCCATCAATTCGTTGCCGAGCCGTTCGATCTCGATGCGGCGTGGCTCGGCGGCGAGAACACGGAAGTCGATCTTCCTGGTGTCGACATAGTTGCGCAGCGAGACCGGCACGCCGAAGCTGACGCAAGTGTAGCCGAAGCGATACCACTCGCCGCGTAACGCCATGCCGAGGTGGCGGAAGAAATGCCGTGCAAAGACCTTCGCGTTGAAGCCGAAGACAGGCTTCTTGCCCGGCTCGACATTGGCCACCGACGTCAGCATGCGGTCTTCCAGCACGCGGTCGTAGTTGACGGCGACCGGGATGAACACCACGTCGCGCGGGCCGAGCGGGTCGAAGCCGGCTATCATGTAGCTCAACAGTCCGAATTTCGGCGGCCGCAGTTTGCCATCGCGACTGAGCCCGCCCTCCGGAAAGATCGCCTGCGTCACGCCCGCCGACGTCGCCATGTGGACATAGCGCGAGAGGACTTTTCGATAGAGTCCCTCGCCGGAGTCGCGCGCGATGAAATAGGCGCCCATCGAACGGATCAAATTGCTCAGGCCCCAGACCTTGGCCCACTCGCCGACGGCGTAGCTCAGCGCCGACGAGGTCGCGGCGACGTAGGTGACCAGCACGTAGTCCATGTTGGAACGATGGTTGATGACGAAGATGACCGACGCGGCGGGATCGACGGCGGCCAGCGCCGCGTCGTTGCGGACGCCGATCCGGACCCGGTAGAGCATATGGGAAACCGCCCGTGCGATCCGGGTGCCGACGCGGAAATAAGCATAGGCACTGAACGCCGGCACGATCTCGCGGGCGTAGCGCTGCACCTTTTCCATCGCGACTTCGTTCGGTACGCCGGTCTCGGCCGCGTATTCTTCCGCCGCCCGCAGCACTTCCGGGTCGAACACCAGCCGATCGATCAGCACCTGCCGCTTGGTCAGCTTAAACGGCTGGATGCGCAGCTTGAGTTTTGTGTTGAGCTCCTCGATGGCGCGGTTGGCGCGCCGACGCAGCGCCCAGCGCACGCTGGGAATCAGGATGCGATCAAGCGCCGCCGAGATCGCAAGGACTGCGATGACGACGACGAGCCACAGCGGCAAGCTTCCCTGCGACCCCATCGAAAATCCTCGATCCCACCGGCGCAACGACGCGCGCGGCCGCCCACCGCGTCACGATACGGTCTTCGACTCCATTGTGACAAGCGGTCCGAGCCTCAAGACCGGCTAGTTTCGCCCGTCGGGATATGTTCGCAACCGCGATATTGACGACGCTGGTTCGAACCCGGACATGCCCCAAGGACGAAATCTCCGCTTTTGAGGCTAAAGCGGAGGATGCGCTGATGAGCAGGATTTTCGGCTTTGATTCCAGGCAGTCCAGAGGTCATGCCGGCTTCGAATTGCGCACCAAACTCGCGATCGCGAATCCGAAGGCAACGATCGTCGCAATGTTGAGAAGACCGGAGAGATTGGCATTGGCCAGCCACAGCGCTGGCCATTCTGACTGGCCCGGCTCGTACGAATCGATCGCTCGGACGATCATAGCACCAAGGCTCGCGGTCATCGTTACGACACCTGCGATGATGGCAATTCTCAGTCGGGCAGGCGAGAGTGGTGCGGACGTTGCCTGGATGAAATGTCGCTCTTCGAGGTTCGTGATCCGATCGTTCGTGGGTGACAGGCCGGTGAGGATCGGGTGCAACCGGTGCAACAGAAACTGACGGGATATGACAAAAGCCGAGTAGACGGAAAGAACCGTGGCGATCACAGTGATCACGCCACTCAGCCCCGCGGTGTAGTAACCGGAACGGTGCGCCCAGAGCGACAGAGCCGTCCCGAACAAAGCCGATTGCAGGATCAAAGCTATCCCGGTGATCCATAGCACAAGTTGGCCCGATTTGTTGATGGTCGCGAGAATTGCGGCCTTCTGCGCATCGTTCACCAGAAAATGCTCCCGGAAGCCGAACAACCACCGACTGGGCGCGCGGTAGACGTAACCGCCCGAGACCGGCTTGAATACGACAAATTTTACAAAATCGATCACGACCTACTCCAAATATGTTGCGCAAATTTCGGCGCTTCCCAGCACGGGCAATAAAAACTACGGCGTCGGGCTTGGGATTCAGCTCGGCCAAGGTCCCGGTTCAGAATCCGACGTTCCGCTCAAGACAGTCGCGCGAAAGCGCGGGCAGTACGGGGCCGACCGGAACCAGGCCTCACAAGGAAATGCGGACTCGGGCCTAACCTTGAGCGCTCGCTTTCAGGTCGCGTATTTTTTCTTAATGCTCGCAAGATCGTCAGCCGACCCGACCCATTCTTCGCTGAAGCCACACGAGGCGCAAAGATAACGCGTCACCTTGGCCGCACTAAAAATGGTCCCTCCTACGAGGATATTGTTTCCGGCGCCAAAGGCGCGAGCCTCTCCGGGAATGCGAACGATCTCGTCGTTTTGACACTTCGGGCAAACCCTGGAATTCTTCATCTTGTTCCTTTGTGCCAGCGCGCGACCGGGCTCGGTGATCGTGCAGAACTCCGGATTGCTTGACGTTGAACGCACCGTGACTGCTTTTGGAGGACCCGTTAGTGACGCCCCTCACATAGAGCGGTTTACCTGCCTAGCCGATCGTCGAAATGATCCTGGATGACGGCAGCTCTAGCCCCGCATGAAGGCATCGAAAGCCGCCCATAGCTGCGCGCGAAAGCGATCTGCTTCCTGCAGCATCTCGTGTTTTGCTCCGGCGATCTCGCGGTGCGATCCGGCCGGTAGTTTTCTGGCGAGCGCCGCAATGGCCGGGGCCGATACGACGGTGTCACCGCCCGCCGCCAGCATCAGGACGGGCTGATTGATCCGCATGGCGAACCCGCTCGAACGAAACCCGGTCATCGCCGCAAACGCCGCGTCGAGCCAGGCGACCGTCGGCGAGGCGATGCCGAGCGTCGGATCGGCCTCCAGGATCGCCGCGTTGCGGGCGTAGCGGTGCCGGTCCGAGGTCAGGGGATTGCCGGGAAAGCCGGTCGCCTTGATCAAATCGACATTGCCGCCCGGAATGAACCGCTCGCCCATGCCGACTGCCCGCAACAGCCGCGCCAGGCCGCGCGTCGGCAGCGACGCGCGCGGCCACGGCAGGTCGATCAACGGCGCGCAGAGCACGAAGCGCTCGAACGGCGCAGCGCCGGCATGGGCGACGCGCAGCATGACGGCGGCGCCCATCGAATGCGCCAATGCAAAATAAGGCGGCGGGCAGTGCGGCCGCATCACCTGTTCGACGAACGCCGCCACGTCGAGCTGGTACTGCGAAAAATCCTCGACATGGCCCTTGAACGGATTGTTGAGCAGGCGTGCGGAATGTCCCTGCCCGCGCCAGTCGATGGCGGCGACCGCATAACCTCGATTACGCAGATCATGGATCGTCTCGAAATATTTCTCGATGTACTCGCCGCGCCCGGTGAAGACGCAGACGGTGCCTTTTCCAGTGGCCGGCGCAGGCCAACGCGCAAACCGCAACATGACGCCATCCGGCGCTGTGATCGTTCCGGCCATCGCGCGCTCGGGTGCGGGATTGGCCGGTATCGACAGCAGAGCCGGTTTCGGCACCTAGATGATCCTGTTCTGGCGAAGTGCGGCGATGGCCTCCGCGTCGTAGCCGAGATCGGTGAGCACGCTGTCAGTATGCTCGCCGAGCGTCGGCGGGCGCGTTACGATCTCGCCCGGCGTTTCCGACAGCCGCACCGCGACGCGCGCGGTCGGCGCTGATTTCGACAAACCCGGATAATCGACATCCTGCATGAAGCCGGCGGCGCGGATGTGCGGATGGTCCAGTGCCTGTTGCGGGCTCAGCACCGGGCCCGCGGGGATCATCGCCTTGCCGAGCGTATCGAGCGCCTCCTCCGTGGTGCGCTCGGCGCACCAGCGCGCCATCCGTTCGCTGATGACGGGCCCGTTGTTGCCGCGCTTGAGGTCGTCGGCGAACCGCGGGTCCTGCAGCCAGTGATCCTCGCCCATCAGTTTGGCCCAGCGGATGAACAATGGATGTCCCGTGACCTGGCACAGCACCCAGCCGTCCCTCGTGCGGTAGATATCGACGGGCGCCGCGGTCTGGCCGAGGTTGCCTGTGGGCACACGATTGGCCGATATCACCGCCTGCTCGATCAGGGCCGCGTTGGTGAAGGACAGCGCGGTTGCCAGCAACGCGCCCTCGACGATCTGCCCGCGCCCGGACTTGCCGCGCTCCATCAGGGCGGCGAGCGTGCCGAACGCGCAATGCAGTGCGGTGCCGAAATCGACCCAGTTCACCGCGGCGCGGTATGGCGGATCACCCTTGCCGGTCATGTAGACCGCGCCCGACATCACCTGGCCGACGCCGTCGAAGCCGACGCGGTCGGACCACGGCCCCGGCCCACCGAACGCGGTGGCCGTGGTCAGAATGATGTCCGGCTTGATCGCCTTCAGCGATTCATAATCGAGCTTCATCGCGCGCAACGTCTGCGGCGGCAAATTGGCGACCACGACGTCTGATGTCGCGATCAGGCGGCGCATCACCTCCTGCCCTTCCGGCTTCATCGGATCGAGCGTGATGCACTTCTTGTTGCGATTGACCTGCAGGAACAGCGCGCCCTCGCCGCCTTCGCCGACCGGGGCGACAAAGCGATCCTCGCTGCCGTCGCGCTTCTCCACGCGGATGACTTCGGCGCCGAACTCCGCCAGCAATGTCGCGCAATATGGTCCCGCGATGTAGCGCCCGAAATCGAGGACGCGAACGCCCTCCAAAACTCCCCCCATCGATCATTCCCTTGTTCTTGGCCAGCCGGATCGGCCGAGGCATTCGTGTTGCTGAATGCACTGGACCGCCATACAATCACCGATCCCGATCGAATGGAACATCCCTCATGTCCCCGAATGCGCAACGGCCCTATCGCGGCGTCTTTCCCGTCGTTCCCACCATCTTCGACGACCGTGGCGCGCTCGATCTCGAAGGGCAGCGCCGCTGCGTCGATTTCATGATCGACGCAGGCTCCAACGGCCTGTGCATTCTCGCCAATTTCTCCGAGCAGTTCGTGCTGACCGATGCCGAGCGCGAGCAGGTGATGCAGGCGGTGCTAGCGCATGTCGCCGGACGGGCGCCGGTCATCGTAACGACGACGCATTTCGGCTCGCGCGTTTGCGCGGAGCGCAGCCGGCAGGCGCAGGATGCGGGGGCGGCAATGGTGATGATCATGCCGCCCTATCACGGCGCCACGTTCCGCGTGCCGGAAAAGGCGATCTTCGAATTCTATCGCACCGTGTCCGACGCCATTGACATCCCGATCATGATCCAGGATGCGCCGGTCGCCGGCACGCCGCTGTCGGTCGACCTGCTGGCCCGCATGACGCGGGAGATTCCGAATGTCCGCTATTTCAAGATCGAAGTGCCGATGGCGGCGGCGAAGCTGCGCGACCTCATCGCCGCCGGCGGCGACAGCATCGAAGGGCCCTGGGACGGCGAGGAAGCGATCACGCTGATGGCCGACCTCGATGCCGGGGCGACCGGCGCCATGACCGGCGGCGGATATCCTGACGGTATCAGGCAGATCGTCGATCCCTATTTTGCCGGCCGCCGCGACGAAGCCATGGCTGCCTATGCGCGCTGGCTGCCGCTGATCAACTGGGAGAACCGGCAATGCGGCCTGCAGGCCGCCAAAATCCTGATGCAGGAAGGCGGCGTGATCGGCTCGGCAGCCGTTCGACATCCGCTGCAGAATGTTCGCCCCGAGGCGCGCGCGGGGCTGATCGAGATTGCCCGCACACTCGATCCGGTGGTGCTGCGCTGGGGGCGGTAACAAGAGAAATAACTCGATCAACTTTGTCATGGCCGGGCTCGTCCCGGCCATCCACATTCTTGCTCCACAGTTGCAACGAAAGACGTGGATGCCCGGGACGAGCCCGGGCATGACGAACTTGTTGACTACTATTCCGGCAACGTCACGTCGGCGATCACGGGCAGATGGTCCGAATAGGCGCGCGCCTTGCGGTCGGTCCAAGCCGAGCGGATGGTGAGGTCTGGCGAGGCATAGATCCGGTCAAGCCGCATCATCGGCAGCCGGGCCGGAAATGTCCGCAGGCGCGTGCGCACCGGACAAATCCGCGCCAGCACGCCGCGCACTGATTTGACCCAGAACCAGTCGTTGAAGTCGCCGAGCACGATCGTCCGGGTCGGCCGCACCAATTCGGCCAGCGCATGCGCCTGGGCATGCCGTTCGTGAATGCTCAGGCCGAGATGGGTGGCGATAACCCTGATTTCCTGCTGCTTGAACAGAATGCGCGCGGCGATGGCCCGGCGCGGCTCGCGTTCCTCGTAGGAGACGTCGGAAACCGTCGGCGGCTCGACGAACGGCCAGCGGCTCATCAGGACCTGCCCATAGTCGCCGTCCTTGGTGACGATCGACCGCGCATCGATGCTGTGCTCGCCAACGGCCTTGGCCAGCAGCGCAAAGGGGTCGTCGGTCCGTCCGCGCGAGTCGACCTCCTGCAGCGCCACGATGTCCGGCGACCAGTGCCGGATGATAGCGCAGACGCCGTCGAGGTCGAATCTTGGATTGAGAATGAAGGTGCCGTGGACGTTCCACGTCATGATGCGGAGCGTGACGCTCACCTTCTGCGTCCCGCCATCCAGGTCACCAGAAACTGCACGCCGAGGCAGAGCGCGATCCAGGCGGCGATTGCGAGCGCCAGCAGCAGGACATTGCCCAATGAGGCGTTGCGGGCAAGATCGGCGATCTGCGCGCCGAGCGCCGCCATCACCGCGATCCCCGGCGCCATGCCGAGCACCGTGCCGAGCATGAAGTCGCGCAGGCTGAGCTGGCTGGCGCCGGCCACCAGATTCACCACCGAGAACGGCGCGATCGGGACCATCCGGATCATCGCGACCGCGACGACGCCCTTGTCGATGACACGGTGCTGGATCCGAGCCGCCCGGCGTCCGAGCAGCCGCTGCAGCCGGACATGGCCCAGAAACCGGCCAATCAAAAACAGCATCAGCGCGCTGAGAAGCACGCCGATGCCGGCGCTGACAAAACCCATCCACGGCCCGAGCGCCGCCGCCGTCGCCGCGATCAGCACCAGCACCGGAAAGACCACGAGACCGCCGACCACGAAGGCGGCAATCGCCAGCAGCGGCGCGAACTGCGACCGCGCCGGTTGCGCGATCATCGAGGAGACGAAGCCTACATCGGCGAAATCCTTCAGCGATGTATATTGCCAGGCCAGCGCCAGGCCGCCGAGCGCGGCGACCAGGCCGAGCACGGCAAGGATGGTACGAGCCGTCCACATCCGGTTGGCGGCGCGGTCGAGATGCAGCGGTTCGCGGGGGTCGGCGACGGGTTGCACGACGGTCGCAAAGCCGCCTTCCGTCGCGGCCGGGTCGATCGGCTGCAACGATTTCTCGCGATCGCTCGCCGCCAGGCGGTCGAGGAATCCGAACAAATCGGCTTCGTTGTGTTGGATTTCCCGTTCGTCGACGCCGCAGAAATGCCCGATCATCTGCCGGCGAAAGCAGGCGATATATTCCTGCTGCGTCTCCGACGTCGCCTCGAAGGCGAGATCGCACTCGGTGTCGGCGCCCATTGAGCGGTTGTTGAGATTGGCGGAACCGATACGCAGGAAGCGATCGTCGACGATCATCACCTTGCTGTGCACCATGACCGCCGCCGCCCCGTGCGCGCCCCGGGTCGACGGATAGAGGAAGCGAACCCGGTCCACGACAGCGGCCGCCACGAACTGGCCGATGAAGCCGCCGCGACCGCTCTGCATCGCCTGCGATTCGAACCAGGACGAATGCATTTTTGGCGTAACGATGAGAACCCGAAGCTGCGGCACATCGAGCATCCGCAGCACCAATAGACGCGCGATATCGACGGCGCTGGTGAACTGGTTCTCGATATAGATGAAGCGGTCGGCCATGTTGATGGACGCCTCGAACAGCCGCGCGACCTCCTGCGCGCCGGCGTCACCCGCAATGGTGATGCCGGTCCGGGCGATGCCTGCCGTCATGCCGCGGACCTGCACCGGCACCGAGGCCGGCCAGCGATCGCCGGTGATGGCCGCGGATTCCGCGACCGTGCAGCCGGCGGCGCGCCACCTGCTCTCCGCCACCTCCGTCAGGCTGGCAGCGGCTTCGCCATCCACCATGCACTGCACGTCGTGAAACGGCGGATAGGGCTTGCCGTCGGGATCGAGACGATGCGGATCATCGGCCGCGTGCGCGCTGCTGTCCCAGCGCCTGATCGTCAAATCAAGGCCGCCGGAGAAAGCGAGCACGCCATCGATGACGACGATCTTCTGGTGTTGCGCCGAACCCAAAGGAAGGCTGGAGTCGAAGCAGAAGCGAAGCCGGTCCGGCGCGCCCGCGGTGAATTTCGCGGGAGAATTCCATTCCCGCTCCGCCGCGTAGAGGGGCGGAAAATCCCAGCTCAGGATGTCGATCCCCAAGTCGGGCCTGGCCTCGAGCAGCGCCTTCAGAAATGCGCCGAGTTCTTCCGGATAGCCATCGTCGGCCTTACCGGACGGACCAACGAAGCGGGTCAGGCTGTGGATGTCCCAGCCGATGATATAGACCTGCCGCGTCGCCAGCAGCAGCGCCTCGCGCAAGGCCGCGAAATAGGCGGCGGCATCATTGAGAACGGCCAGCCGCCCTGTCTTGCACTTTCGCCAGACGGTATCGCCCGGGGTGAGGATGGATGAGCTCTGCAGCAGGCGACACCTCGGCGAGACAGGACATTAACGCGGGACGACGGCGAAGGCCAGTCCGCCCGAACAAACGCCTGCAAGGCCGGACGGTTCCACACCCAGGATTGTTTTTGCTCAGGAATTTCCACGGAAATGCGGCGGTCCGATCGATGGAGCCTGGTCGCGGGCAAACACGCCTCCCATTGCAAATCGGATATATATGACTATCGTCATACTATACCGATCGAACAGGAGAAGTCGCGATGCCAGGAAGGCCCGATCCCGTCGTCATCCTTTCCGCCGCCCGCACGCCGCTTGGGCGGTTTATGGGCGAACTGTCCCCGCTCAGCGCGCACAAGCTCGGCGCGCATGTGATCGGCGCGGCGCTGCAGCGGGTGAAACTGGCGCCGGAGCGCATCGACGAGGTGCTTTTCGGCAACGTGCTGCCGGCCGGACAGGGTCAGGCGCCGGCGCGACAGGCGGCACGCGGCGCAGGGTTGCCCGACGCCACCGGCGCCACCACGGTCAACAAGGTCTGCGGCTCCGGCATGAAGGCGACCATGCTGGCCCACGACATCATCAACGCCGGCTCGGCGGACATCGTACTCTCCGGCGGCATGGAGAGCATGAGCAACGCGCCCTATCTGCTCGCGAAGGCACGCGGCGGCTATCGTATGGGGCACGACCGGATCATCGATCACATGATGATGGACGGACTGGAAGACGCCTACGAGAGCGGCCGCTCAATGGGCGATTTCGGCGAGGCCACCGCAGAGGCGTATCAATTCACCCGCACGGACCAGGATGCTTACGCGATGGAGACGCTGACCCGCGCCCGCAAGGCGGTCGAGAGCGGCGCGTTCAGCGCCGAGATCGCACCGGTTACGTTGACCGAAAAGGCCGGCCCGCGCGTCATCGCCAATGACGAACATCCGCTCAAGGTGGATCCTGCAAAAATTCCCGGCTGAAGCCTGCGTTCCGCGCCAACGGCACCATCACGCCGGCCGCCTCCTCCGCCAATGCCGACGGCGCCGCCGCGCTCATTCTCGCAAAACGTTCGCTCGCCGATCGGGACGGCCTGCCCTTACTTGCCGAGATCAAGGGCCACGCCACCCATAGCCAGGAGCCGCAATGGTTCACTACCGCCCCGATCCCCGCGATCCGCAAGCTGCTCGATAAAGTGGGCTGGAGCGTCGGCGACGTCGACCTGTTCGAGATCAACGAGGCGTTCGCGGTGGTGGCGATGGCGGCGCAGAAGGATCTCGCCATCCCCAGGGAGAAACTCAACGTCAATGGCGGGGCCTGCGCGCTCGGCCACCCGATCGGCGCCACCGGCGCGCGGCTGATCGTAACGCTGTTACATGCGCTGGAAGCGCGCAACCTGAAACGCGGTGTCGCCGCCCTGTGCATCGGCGGCGGCGAAGCCACCGCGATCGCCGTCGAGCGTATCGTTCGCTGATCTCGAAGGAAGAATTCGCGGGCGGCTGACTATAGCCGCCCGGTCGCAGGCTAATAGTTGGTCGCCGTCCTCTGGTTTGGGACGCCGTCAATCGGGCATTCGTCGGTGCCCACCGTCGGACGCGTCATCGCCTCCACCATCTCGCGGGTGCCTTCGGGATCGGAGATCCACTTGCTGTAGAAATCATACGGACAGGCGGCAACGCCCTTCGCGCCGTCACCCGAATTGATCATGCCGGTATAGCCGCGGTGCAGTAGCTTGAAGAGATGGTTCTGCGACTGGCCGTTGCGCCGGGCGTCGCGGATCAAATGTTTTGACAGCGCGGCGTATTGAATGCCGTTTTCCTCCTCGCCGGTCTCGCCCAGGGTGCGGCCATCGAAGCCGATAATCGCGGAATGGCCGAAATAGGAATAGACGCCATCAAAGCCGGCCGCATTGGCGACCGCGACATAGACATTGTTGGCCCAGGCCATCGCCTTGGAAATCAGAACCTGCTGCTCCTTGGCCGGATACATGTAGCCCTGGCAGCGCACGATGAGCTCGGCGCCCTTCATGGCGCAGTCGCGCCAGATCTCCGGGTAGTTGCCGTCGTCGCAGATGATCAGGCTGACCTTCAGGCCCTTCGGGCCTTCGGAGACATAGGTGCAATTGCCGGGATACCAGCCTTCGATCGGCACCCACGGCATGATCTTGCGGTACTTCTGTACGATTTCGCCCTTGTCGTTCATCAGGATCAGGGTGTTGTACGGCGCCTTGTTCGGATGCTCCTCATGGCGTTCGCCGGTCAGCGAGAACACGCCCCAGACCTTTGACTTGCGGCAGGCCTCCGCAAAGATTTCGGTTTCATCGCCCGGCACCGATGAGGCCGTCTCGTACATCTCCTTGGAGTCATACATGATGCCGTGGGTGGAATATTCCGGGAAGATCACGAGATCCATGCCCGGCAGGCCGAGCTTCATGCCCGCGATCATGTCGGCGATGTTGCGGGCGTTGTCGAGCACCTCGGCCTTGGTGTGCAGGCGCGGCATCTTGTAATTGACGACGGCGACGCCGACCGTGTCGTTGCTGGAGGAAATGTCACCGTGGAGCATGGGATCGCCTCTCGTTCTGGTTCGGGTTTTGACGGCTCTCGCTTCAGTGGCTGATCATCCAGGGCCGTGCGGTGGGAAAGCCCTTGGCGCCGCTCTTCGACTTGGTCATTAAGCGAGCCGGCTTCTTCTTGCCGGTTGAGCAGCAGCCGCAACCGGGGCCGTGGGCGGCCTTGTATTCAGCAACCGTCTTCGGCGCGTGGGCGCTGCGTTCGTTGGTGGCAATCGCCTTGCGCTTGTCCGACGGCATGCAGAAGAACGCCGGCGCGGTCAGGATCACGCGCGGCGACTCGCTTTCGCAGTTCGGGCAATCCTGCGGATCGTCGCATTCGGCCATCGGTCGCATGTCCGTGAACGGACCGCAATCGTTGCAGAGATATTCGTAGACGGGCATCTGGTTTCCTCGCGCGCGTTTTCCGGAACAGATTTCACTTTCTTGACGCGTTTTCTTCACGCGAACCGGTACCCACTTCGCTTGAAAACGCTACGGCATGACGGATGCGGGGCGGCCGGCACGGTTTAGCCGTCTCCCCGCATCCTTCTCGCGCAGGGGTCACTTGTCCGGCGAGATCGGCATCTGGATGTCGCCTTTGATATGTTTGATCGGACCCGCCGACGACGGCATGATGTCGAAGTCGAAAATCTCCGTCGGCAGCCACAGCGTGGCGCAGGCGTTGGGAACGTCGACGACGCCGGAGATGTGGCCCTGACACGGCGTGGTGCAAAGGATCGAATAGGCCTGCGCGCCGGAATAGCCGAACTTCTTAAGGTATTCGATCGCGTTCAAGCAGGCCTGCCGATAGGCGATGTGAACGTCGAGGTAATGCTGCTTGCCGGCCTCGTCGACCGAGATGCCCTCGAAGATCAGATAGTCCTTGTAGTTCGGCGTGATCGGCGACGGCTTGAACACGGGATTCTTGATACCGTATTTGGCGACGCCGTCCTTGATGACGTCGACCTTGATATGCAGCCAGCCGGCCATTTC
>CADEDX010000040.1 GCA_902826195.1 uncultured Bradyrhizobium sp.
GGCGGCATCTAATTCTTCGCATTCTTCGCCGCTTCCCGCCCTGCGGCCCGGCCAAACACGCTGCCGATGGTCATGCCGATGCCGGCCGCATAACCCTTGCCGAGCACGTTGCCGGCCATGATCTCGCCGGCCGCAAACATGTTGGCGGAAGGCTTGCCGTCCTTCATCACCATGCGCGACTGCCTGTTCACGCGGGTCCCGAGATAGGTGAAGGTGATTCCGGGTCGCACCGGGTAGGCCAGATAGGGCGCGTGTTCGATCTTCCGCGCCCAGTGCGTCTTTGCAGGCGTGATGCCTTCGGTGCGGCAGTCATCGAGGATGGTGTGGTCGAAGGTCCCGGGCTGCACCGCGGCGTTGAAATCGGTGACGGTCTTCTCCAGCGCGACAGGGTCGAGCTCGAGCTTGCCCGCGAGCTCCGCAATCGTCGTTGCGCCGATCGGCGGAAACAGCGTCGGCATGAAGCTGGTGACGACACTCGAGTCGAAAATGATATAGGCGATCTGGTCGGGCTGCACGGCCACCAGTCGCCCCCAGATCGCGTAACGCTTCGGCCAGATATCCTCGCCCTCGTCGTAGAACCGCTGGGCGTGCTTGTTGACGACGATGCCGAACACCACCGAGTCGTGGCGGGTGATGATGCCACCGTCGAATTTCGGCGCGCGGGCGTCGATGGCGACCGCATGGCATTGCGTGGGATCGCCGATGTCCTGCACGCCCTTTTCGAGCAGCATCTTCAGGATCGAACCGCGGTTATAGGGCGTGCCGCGGATCAGGAAATTGTCGGCGGCATCGCCCCAATATTCCTTGAGCCATTCGATGTTGGCCTCGAAACCGCCGGCTGCCGCCACCAGCGTCGAAGCGCGGATTTCGCTTGCGCCGTCGATCGGTCGCTTCAGCCTGGCGGAGAGGAACATGCCGTCCTCGATCTGGAGATCGACGACCTCCGCATCATACCGGATCTCGACCCCGAGTTTCTCCGCGGTCAGATACAGCGCGTTCAGCATCGCGCGCCCGCCGCCGAGAAAGAACGAATTGGTACGCCCCAGGCTCAGCGTACCGCCGAGCGAGGGCTGCCAGCGCGCGCCCTGTTCGACGATCCAGTTCAGGATGTCCTTGGACTCGCTGATCATGAATTTGGCGAGTTCCTCGTCGGTCTGCCCGCCGGTCAGGCGCAACAGATCGTCCCAGAACTCTTCCTCGGTGTAGGGGCCGGTGAGGATCTCGGTCGCTGCATCGTGGGCGCAGCGCATGTTGCGGGTGTGGCGGGTATTGCCGCCGCGATAAAATTTCGGTGCGCCTTCCAGCACCAGCACGGACGCGCCCGCGCGTCGCGCACTGATGGCGGCGCACAGGGCAGCGTTGCCGCCGCCGATCACAAGCACATCGAATTTCTGGGTCAGTTCGGCCATGCGCTCTTGTTATCGTTGTTGGACTGGAAAACCGAACCGGCGCGCGGCCAGGCAAATCCATCCGCCTTCGCGGTTTTCTAGCGTGCTGAAGCGGCCGCGTCACGCGTCTCGTGCGCGAACTTCGTCGATGCGCACGGCCCCATGCGACGATGTCGCACACCATTCGCATCACGGAATATCGGCGACGTCAGGGCTTGCTCTGCACCGAGGCGAGCAGCCATTGCCGGAAGGCGGCAAGTTTGGGCGGGTCGTTCCTCCCGGCGGGCGAGACCAGGTAAAACCCGGCGTCGACCGGAAAGGCGAGTTTGAACGGAACGACCAGCCTTCCCTTGGCGATGTCCTCCTGCACATAGGCGGTGCGGCCCATCGCAACCCCGAGGCCGTCGATCGCCGCCTGCACTGTCATGAAGATCATGTCGAAGGTGACGCCGGGCTGTTTCGAGTAGTCAGCCGGGAGACCGGCGACCGTCAGCCACAGTCGCCAGTCGTCGCTGTTGAAGTTGCTGGTGTGGAGCAGCACGTGATCCCTGAGGTCCTCGGGGCACTTCAGCGGCTTGTCTCCCTTCAGCAGCGCCGGACTGCACACCGGGAAAAGCTCGTCCGCCAGCAACCAGTCGGCGCGCAGGCCCGGCCATTGGCCGCGGCCGTAGCGGATCGCGGCGTCGACATTGTCACGCTGGAAGTCGACCAGGTTGGTTGAGGTCGTGATGCGCACGTCGATGCCGGGATGGGCCTCCTGAAAAGTCGATAGCCGCGGCAGTAGCCATTTGGCGGCGAGCGAGGCCAGGGTCGAGACCGTCAGAACATGGTCGTCGTCCTTGCGCAGCAGGCGGTCGGTCGCCAGCCTGAGATCGTTGAAGGCAGCGCGGATGCCGGGGAGATATTCCTGCGCCTGTTGGGTCAGCGCCAGCGAGCGGTTCTGGCGGATGAACAGGCGGACGCCGAGTTCTTCCTCCAGCCGCTTGATCTGATGGCTGATCGCGGTCTGCGTGACGTTCAGTTCGGATGCGGCCTGGGTGAAGCTCAGATGCCGGGCCGCAGCCTCGAAGGCGCGCAATCCATTCAGCGACGGCAGCCTGGCGGTCATTTCGCGATCCCCAAATGCATGAGTTTATATCATCCGAAGTGGTACAAAGTGTCGTTTGTGGAAGGCCCGAATAATGCAGATATTCGCCCCAACAAATTAGCATTGGAGCCGAAAATGTCCACTTTCACCCATGAATCGATGATAAATCATCATGAACAGGGTATTTTGAGCCAGGTGGCCGAAACGGTCCACGTCTGGCGGCAGCGCTATCGGGATCGCCGCGAGCTAGCCAAGTGGTCGGCCCGGGAGCTGCACGATATCGGCATTTCCTGGAGCGATGTCGCCTACGAGGCCGAAAAGCCGTTCTGGCGGGCTTGAACAGCAGCCAAGGCTGGCGCCGCCCGGTGACGGGGACGCCAGCCACTATTTCTTTAGCTCCGCGGGAGCGATCCATGACCACGCTGCGTCTCGACGATCTCAGGCAATATTCCGACGTGCTGCGTACGCGGAATGGCGAGACGGTGAACGTGCGCTTCGTCGAGCCGCGCGATGCCGAGGCGTTACAGAACTATTTCCGGTCGCTGACGATGCCGTCCCGCTACAAGCGTTTCCTCGGCGCAGCCAGCGAGCTGCCGCAAGCGCTGCTCGAGGAGTTCATCCATATTGGCAAAGCTGACCGGTTCAGCGTGATCGCCACCATGCCGGTCGACGGCCGCGAGACCATTGTCGGCGAAGCGCGCTACGCGTTTGACAGCGATACCGCGAGCATCGAGTTCGGCCTGTCGATCGACGACCGCTGGCAGGGCCGCGGCATCGGCAGCGCGCTGCTGAAAAATATCGAATGCCGCGCGGCCTCGCTCGGAGCCAGTCGCCTGTTCGGCGACACGCTACGCTCCAACGACGCCATGATCGGGCTCGCCCGCAAGGCCGGCTACGTCTTCGCCAATACGCCCGGCGACTGGAAGCTGACGCGCTTCCAGAAAGCAATTGCTCTCGAACCGCAGGAAATCCCATGTGCCAGCTGGCGGCTGGCCGCCGTCTCTCCCGGCGCATTATCCTCGCTTGCGGTTTGACGACTGAGCCCGGTTCTGGCCGCCCAGAACCGGGCTATTTTCTCAATGGCCTGAAAACACCGGCTTGCGCTTGTCGATAAACGCCTGCACCGCTTCCTTGTGGTCGGCCGTGCCCTGGGTTCGCACCATGCGCTCGGCTTCATGGTCGCGCGCGGTGGCGAAATCGAACATCAGGGCTTCGTCCAGATTGTCCTTCATGTAGCGGATCGCGATGGTCGGTCCTTCGGCGATCGACTTGGCAAGCGCAAAGGCTTCTGCCTGCAGTTTGTCGTCGGGGACTACGCGGTTGACCAGGCCGATGGTCTCGCAGCGGTCGGCCTCGACCCGCTCGCAGGTGAACATCAGTTCGCGCGCCCGCGACGTGCCGACCAGGCGCGTCAGCAGCCAGGCAATGCCGTAGTCTCCGCTGAGGCCGACCTTGAGATAACCGGTGGAGAGGAACGCCGATTTCCCGGCAATGCGCATGTCGCAGGCCATCGCCAGCGCGAGGCCGGCGCCGACCGCAGGACCGGGCAGGGCGGCAATGGTCGGCTTGCGCACCGCGACCAGCGCGCCGGTCAACAGACGCTGCCGTTCCTGCAGGTCGCCGACCCGCTCGTCATGGGACATGGCCAGCTTGGCCTTGTCGCGATTGGCGCCCATGCCCTTGACGTTGCCGCCGGCGCAGAAGGCTGTTCCCGCGCCGGTCAGCAGCAGTACGCCGACATCGCGATTTTCGCCGCAGGCCTTGATCATGTTGCGCAGGGCCGGCGTCAAATTATCCGACAACGCGTTGCGCGCGTCCGGTCGGTTCAGCGTGATGATGGCGACGCGGTCGCGGATCACGCAGAGCAGTTCGTCGGTGCCGGTGTCGATTTTGGTTTCGGTCATGGTTTTCCCTGTTGTTGTTTTTCAATCATCTGTGAGGAATCGTAAGGTGAGCAAAGTGAAGCGTGCCCACCATCACGCGGCTTGTTCGCTGATGGATGATGGGCACGTCGCGTCGCTCCTTTGCCCACCCTATGGCTCTGTCAGAATTTCTCCACCCACGGCCGCAACTCCTGCTCCCAGGTCCAGGCGCTGCGCGGCTGTTGCAGCACGTTCCAGTAGCTCAGCGCGATCGCGTCCGGATCGAGCATCGAGTCCGGCCGATCAGCGGGTTCCGCGCGAGCTGCGCTCCTGATGCCGCCGTCGATGACGAAATGCGCGACATGAATTCCTTGTGGCGACAATTCGCGCGCCATGCTCTGGGCCAGCCCGCGTAGTGCGAACTTCCCCATCGCGAACGGCGCCGATTGCGGATAACCCTTGACGCTGGCGGAGGCGCCGGTGAACAGGATCGCGCCGTGCTTGTTGGGCAGCATGCGCTGTGCGGCCTGCTGGGCCACGAGGAAGCCGCCAAAGGCGGAGACGGCGATGGCGTTTGCGACCTCCGCCGGAACGAGGTCGGTGAAAGCGCCGCGCGCCCGGCCGCTGGCGTTGTAGACCACAATATCCGGCGTACCGATCTCGCGCTCGACCATGCCGAACAGGCGTTCGACCTCTTCGGCCTCGGTGGCGTTACAGGCAAACGCGCGGGCGCCGGTCTCGGTGCAGAGCGCGCCGAGCTTTTCGATCTTGCGCGCGCCGAGCGAGACCTTGATGCCCTCGCGCGCGAACAGCCGCGCCAGCGAGGCGCTCAACCCCTCGCCGGCGCCGACGATCAGGGCGTTCTTGTATTTCGGAATTTCCATGGGCGCTGTCCTCAGGTGGTGGGACTTAGGTATCTAGGAGCCCGATTCCGCCTGGCAATCGTCTACCATGGGGCGGCCCTCCAATTATGGTTGTTGACGGCACGTCGGCCTGCGTTATCGGTAATTGACCAATATCGGGCGGAACGAACAAGGGCTAAAAATGCAGCCACGCATGCATGATCGCGCGACAGATTCGGCAGACCAGCCCGGATTGCTCGCGCCTGACACGACGGGAATGAATTTCTACCGGGCCGACCCGGCGCTGACCGATCTCTTGCGGCTGCATCTGCCTGACGCGCTGTTCCGCCATATCGAGCCGCATCTCGACCGCCTCGGCGGGCTTGCCGGCGGCACTCTCGACGAGTGTGCGCGGCTCGCCGACCGGCATACGCCGGTATTGCACCAGCGTGACAAGTTCGGCCGCGATGCGCAGTACATCGAATATCACCCGGCCTATCGCGAGCTGGAAAAAGCCGCGTTCGGCGAGTTCGGCATTCACGCACTGTCGATCCGCAAGGGCATCATGGGCTGGCCGGACAAATACCCCGTCGTGGCCAAGCACGCCTTCACGTTTCTGTTCAATCAGACCGAATTCGGCATGGGTTGCCCGATCAACGTCACCGACGGCTGCGCCAAGCTGCTCAACAATTTCGGCAGTGAGGCGCTGAAGGCGAAGTATCTCGACGGCCTGACCCAGAGCGACATGAGCAAGCTGACCCAGGGCGGCCAGTTCATGACCGAGAAAGAGGGCGGCTCCGACGTCGGCACGCTGACGACATCAGCGGTGCAGGAGGGCGACCACTGGCGTCTCTATGGCGAAAAATGGTTCTGCTCCAACGCCGATGCCAGGGTGGTGATGCTGCTGGCGCGCCCGGAAGGCGCGGGGCCGGGCACGCGCGGCGTCGGGCTGTTCCTGATGCCGCGCTACCTCGACGACGGCTCGCAGAACCACTACCGGATCGTGCGCCTGAAGGACAAGCTCGGCACCCGCTCTATGGCCTCGGGCGAGATCAAGCTCGAAGGCGCGATCGCCTACGCCGTCGGCAAGCTCGACCGCGGCTTTGTGCAGATGGCCGAGATGGTCAACTCGTCCCGGCTGTCCAACGGCGTCAAGTCGACCGCACTGATGCGGCGCGCCCATCATGACGCGATGACGGTGGCAAGGAACCGCGTGGTATTCGGCCAGCGCATCATCGACCTCCCGCTGGCGCGGCGGCAATTGATGAAGATCATGCTGCCGACCGAGCAGGCGCTGTCGATGAGTTTTCTGACCGCGGATGCGCTCGATCGCGCCGAGGCCGGCAGCCAGGATGCCGCGGCGCTGTTGCGGATCCTGACGCCGACGCTGAAATTCCGTGCGACGCGCGATGCCCGCAAGGTTTGCGGCGACGCGCTGGAGATGCGCGGCGGCATCGGCTACATCGAGGAATTCGCTACGGCCCGGCTGCTGCGTGACGCCCATCTCGGGTCGATCTGGGAAGGCACCGGCAACATCGTCGCCATCGATGCGCTGAAGCGCGCGGTCGGCCGCCACGGCGCCGATGCCGCGCTGGCCGCCGACCTGCATGCCCGCCTCGACGACAGCGCCAATGTGCCACAGGCCTGGCGCGATCGCCTGCACGAACTGGTCGACCGCGCCGTCGGCTTTGCCCGCGACGTGGCTAGCCGAAGCGACAATGAGGGCGATGCACGGCGCGCCACCAGTCTTCTGTATCATGTCGCCAGTGCGGTCGCGCTCGCCTGGGAAGGTGGCCGCATTCACGACATGCGCGGCGATGCCAGGCGCCTTTTGCTGTCGCGCATGGTGATCGACCATCGCGTCACGCCGAGCGACCCGTTCCGGCTGGCGGAAACAGCCACTCAACGCAAGATCACGGACCATCTGCTTGGCGAACGTAGCGTCGGGATGGCCGAGGTTGGTGAATTACTGAAGGTGGCCTAGGCTTCTTGCCTCTCCTTTCGGGAGAGGTGGACACAACGAAAAACAAAGAGGGAAACACCGATGAAGGCCGCCGTTCTGTTCGAAGTCAACAAGCCGCTGGTGATCGAGGATGTCAGCGTGCCGAACCCGGGACCCCGCGAAGTCCTGATCCGCACCCGCGTCGCCGGTCTCTGCCATTCCGACCTGCACTTCATGGAAGGGCTTTACCCGCATCCGCTGCCCGCGGTGCTCGGCCATGAATCCGCCGGCGTGGTCGAAAAGGTCGGCTCCGACGTCACCTATGTGAAGCCCGGCGATCACGTCGTGACGTGTCTATCGGTGTTCTGCGGTACCTGCGACAACTGCACCACCGGCCGCACGGTGCTCTGCACCGATACGACGGTGAAGATGCTGCCCGGCCAGTCCAACCGGCTGTCCTGGGCGCGTTCGGAGAAACTCAATCAGTTCCTCAATCTGTCGTCGTTCGCCGAGCAGATGCTGGTGCACGAAAACGCCATCGTCAAAATCCGCAAGGACATGCCGCTGGAACTCGCGGCGCTGATCGGCTGCGGTGTCATCACCGGCTATGGCGCCGTCGTGAACACGGCAGGCGTCAAGGCCGGCGAAACGGTGGCGGTGATCGGCTGCGGCGGCGTCGGCATGGCCGCGATCAACGGCGCGGCGATCGCCGGGGCCGGCCGCATCATCGCGATCGATACCAATCCGGCGAAACTGCAGCTCGCCACCAAGCTCGGCGCCACCGACATCGTCGATCCCGCACGGGGCGACGTGGTGCAGCAGGTGCGCGAACTGACCGGCGGCGGCGTGCAGCACTCCTTCGAGGTGCTGGGCCGCAAGGACACCGCGGAGCAGTCGTTCGCCATGCTGGCGGCCGGCGGCACGGCGACCATCGTCGGCATGATCCCGTTCGGCCAGAAGATCGAGCTGCACGGCTTCGACTTCCTCAGGGAGCGCCGCATCCAGGGTTCGTCAATGGGCTCCAACCATTTCCGCGTCGACATGCCCCGCCTCGTCGAATTCTACATGCGCGGCAAGCTGCATCTGGAGGACTGGATTTCAGCCAAGCTGAAACTCTCCGAGATCAACGAGGGCTTTGCCAACATGAAAGCCGGCAAGACGCTGCGCAGCGTGATCATGTTCGATAGCTGAGGCCTGACGCGAGCGCTGTCATCTCAATCGTCCCGGCGTTCGCCGGGACGACCCGGTGAGAGCTCAGCGCGACACGTGCGTCGGCACCGCCCATGGTTTCCCGTACTGCTTCGCCCAGCAATTCGTATACCGCCCCCTGGGCCCGCTGGCCGTCCTCGCGGTGACGCTGCCGCTCAATCATCAAACATCGGCGGCGGCTTGAAGCCACCGAACTCACGCTCGATCAATTCCGCCAGTTTTAGCGTCGTGCGGTCCTCCAGCCAGGGACCGACGATCTGCACGCCGACCGGCAGTCCGTCCGGCGCAAAGCCGGTCGGGATCGCGGTCGAGGGCAGGCCGGGTAGCGTTGCAATGCCGGGCCAGGCGAGCTGATCGGGATAGACGTAGTCCCTGCCGTCGATCTTGATGCGGCGGGTTTCCTGGTCGTCGGAATGATCGTGCGGGTAGGCCGGCGTCGGCATGATCGGGCAGATCACGGCGTCATAGGTCTTGAACAGCTCGCGCCATTGCGCGCGCAGCCGCAAACGTCCGCCGTCGGCTATCAGCCAGTCGCGATGGCTGAGTACGATGCCGCGCAGGCGCTCGGCGGCAAGGCTGGTGTCGCTGGTCGGCAGGGCCGCAACTGCCGTCTGCGCGCCCGCATAGGTTTCGGGCGCGAAGGAGGCGGCAAGGAACGACATCAGCATCCGCATATAGAGCCGGCTCGAAGCCGCGAAGTCGGGCAGGAGCGGACTGCTCCGGTCGATCCTGACGCCGGCTTTGGCCAGATTGGCGGCGAGCGCTTCCAGCGTGCCGCGGACCACGCTGTCGGTCGGCATGACCGGGTTGGTGTCGAGCAGCAGCACGCGAAAATCTTTGAACTCGGTGTGACGGGCTGGCGGCAGTGTGACGCCATAGGCCTTGCCGGCCTCCAGCGGATCGGGGCCTGCGATCACATCCAGCAGCAGCGACAGATCGGCCGCGCAGCGCGCCATCGGGCCGATCACGCTGAGGTCGCGATTGGACGGCAGTGGCGGCAAAGGCGGCGGCGTGTGGCCGCGCATCGCTACCAGATCGAATGTCGGCTTGTGCGCGAAGACGCCGCAATGAAACGCCGGCACGCGCAGCGATCCGCCGATATCGGAGCCGAGCGACAGCGGGCCATAGCCGGCCGCGAGCGCCGCCGAAGATCCACCTGACGAGCCGCCCGGCGTGCGGCCGAGATCGAACGGATTGTTGGTGGTGCGGTAGATATCGTTGTAGCTCTGCCAGTCGCCGAGCCCGAGCGGAACGTTGGTCTTGCCGAGAATGACGCCGCCGGCATCCTTGACGCGCGCGATCGGTAATGCGTCTTCGGTCGGTGTAAAATCCTTATACGCCGGGATGCCCCAGGTGGTCGGCAGACCTGCGACGTTGTAGGATTCCTTGACCGTCATGGGAATGCCGAGCAGCGGCTTCTTCACGCCGTGCGCGAGTTCAGCATCGGCCAAGCGGGCGGCGGCGAGGCCGCGCTCGAAATCCTGAACACAGATCGCATTGATTTTCGTGTCATGCCGCTCGATCCGCGCGATGGCGTCTTCCGCCAGTTCCACGGCCGAAACCTGTTTGGCGGCAAGGGCTGCCGACAATTCAACGGCGGTCTTGAAGCTCCATTGCGACTTGACCAAGACTTGCTCCCGCTCTGATTGTTCGATGCACGAATGATGCTAAGTTTGCGGCGGCGCCGCAAGAGCAATGGCTGTACAGTGGCGGGCCCGCCGAGCCGCTATGCTCTTGGCGAAACAACAGGCCGCGCGCTAGTCTCCCGATCAACGAATAATCAAAACAACACGGGGAGGCTCCGATGCGATTGGCCTGGATTGCGGGCGCTGTGATATCAGTCACAATCGGCAGCGCGACGGCGGCGGGCGCCGCGGAAATCAGGTTGGCCGAGCAATTCTCGATGGGCTACCTGCAGTTCAACGTCATGAAGCGCGACAGACTGATCGAGAAATACGCCACGCAGCGCGGCCTGAAGGATTTCAAGGTTTCCTGGCAACGCTTTAACGGCCCGGTGGCGATGAACGAAGCGCTGTTGTCGAATTCGACCGACATCGTCAGCGGCGGCGTGCCCGGCCTGATCACGCTTTGGGACAAGACGCAGGGCACTTCCTTCGAGGTCAAGGGTATCTGCGCGCTGAGTTCGCAGCCGTTCCTGCTCAACACCGCCAACCCCGACGTCAAGTCGATCAAGGATTTTACGGAACGCGACCGCATTGCGGTGCCCTCGATCAAGGTATCGGTGCAGGCGGTGCTGCTGCAGATGGCGGCCGCCGCGGCCTATGGCGACGAAAACTACGGCAAGCTCGATCCGCTCACGGTGTCGATGTCGCCGCCGGATGCGACGATTGCGATGCTCGGCGGTGCCGGCGGCGTCAACTCGGTGTTCAGCGTGCCGCCATTCCAGTTCCAGCAACTGCAGCAGAAGAACATCCACACCGTGCTGTCGTCGTTCGACGTGCTGGGGCCGCACACGTTTACGGTGGCGTGGACCTCGGCACGGTTCCGCAAAGACAATCCCGAACTCTACGGCGCATTCCTCGATGCGGTGAAGGAGGCGACCTCGATCATCGCGGCCGATCCGAAAGGGACCGCGCAAAGCTGGATCAACGATTCCGGCTCAAAGCTGCCGCTCGAAATGGTGACGAACGTGGTAACCGGCCCTGGCGTGGAATGGACGATGGCGCCGGCCGCCACGATGAAGTTCGCCAAATTCATGCGCCGGGTCGGCACCATCAAGCGCGAGCCGGCGTCGTGGCGGGACATATTCTTCCCGGAGATCGGCGGCTTGAACGGGAGTTGAATCGTCATGGCCGGGCTTTTCCCGGCCATCCACGTCTTCTTGCTGCAGTAAGGACGTGGATGCCCGGCACAAGGCCGGGCATGACAATCGTCTCTTTCGATGGCTCGAACCTCTCAAGCCCCGCCGATCAATATTCCGACCGCGAGCACGATGCCGCCGCCCAGCACGATCTGGAATGCCGCCTGCAGGAACGGCGTGTCCATGTATCGCGCGCGGATATAGGCGATCGCCCAAAGTTCGAAAAACACCACGATGCCCGCAATCGCTGTCGCGATCCAGAACGCGTTCGCCCAGGAATCCGGCACCAGATAGGGCAGGGTGTGACCGAGACCGCCGAGCGCGGTCATGATGCCGCTGGCGGCCCCGCGCAGCCAAGGCGAACCGCGCCCGGTTAGTGAGCCGTCATCCGATAGCGCTTCGGCAAAGCCCATGCTGATGCCGGCGCCGATCGAGGCGGCGAGCCCAACCAGAAATGTCTGCCAGTTCTGGTGGGTGGCGAAAGCCGCCGCGAACAGCGGCGCCAGCGTCGAGACCGAGCCGTCCATCAGTCCGGCTAACCCCGGCTGCACATATTGCAGCACGAACATCCGCCGTCGCGTCTTATCCTCCTCGGCGCGCACGTCAGGGCTCAGGATCTTGTGGGTCAGTCGGGCGGCAAGGTTCTCGTGGCCTTTTTCCGCTTCCGCGAGATCGCCGAGCAGGCGGCGCACATCGACGTCCTGGCTTTGCTCGGCGGCCTTGACGTAGAAGCGCTCGGCCTCGAACTCCATCGTCTCGGCTTCCTTGCGGATGGTGTCGAGCTACAGGTTCTTGGTCATCCAGACCGGGCGGCGGCGCAGAAAGCCTTTGACGTTTTCGCGCCGGATGGGCGGCAGGTGCTTGCCGAAGCGCCGCTCGTACATTTCGAGCAGCATGTGCCGATGGCCACGTTCTTCCTCGGCCATCTCCTCGAAAATCTTGGCGGAGTCCGGGTAACGTTCTGCAAGGTCTTCCGCGAAGGCCATGTAGATGCGGCTGTCCTCTTCTTCAGAGGAGATCGCAACAGCCAGCACTTCGCGCTCGGTCAGGTCGGCGAAATTCTTCATGGGAGAACGCCTTTTCTCAAGCCTTTGCCTTGGCGCCTTGCAGGAATTGCACCAGAAGCCGGCTCACCTCGCCCGGTTGCTCCTGCTGCGCCCAGTGGCCGGCGCCATCGACGAGATGACAGCCGATCATGTTGGTGCAGGCTTTGGACTGCATCGCCTCATAGACGCCGGGGCGCTGATAGGTGCCCCAGTCCTGCTTGCCCGAGATGAAGGCGGAGGGAATGTCGATGGTGCGGCCCGACCAGGTCTGCAATTCCGGCACGAACGTGCCAGAGGTGCCGCAGCGATACCATTGCAGGCCGCCCTGGAAGCCGTTGCGTTCGTACTCGGCGGCGTAGAAGGCAAGCTCGCTGTCCGGCAGCCATTTGTTGGCGGCGATTTCGGCGGCTGACGGCATTTCTTCCGCAACGGTGGCGGCCATGTCGTGGGCAAGGTCCATCACATAATAGGTCGGCAGTTTCGCGATCTCGCCCGCGCTCCATGACTTCAGCTGATACGGCCGGTTGTCTTTCCAGTCTGCGCTCTTGTGATGGTAATAGGCACGGAGGAAATCATGCACGCCCTGCGGTGCGCGGTGCATGTCGGCGTTTGCCTCGCGTGTCGAGTAGTACCATTGGTAGTGCTTTCGCGGGCGCGGCAGCGCCGCGAGGTCGCGATGGATAGGATCAACGGTGGGCTTGGCGGGTTCTTGCACCGTGTTGAACGGCAGCGACGGCGGCCCGCCGAACGGCGCGCTCATCATGACGACCGATCGAAACACGTCCGGCCGGATCAGCGCGCACCAGGCCGCGACCGAACTGCCAAAGTCGTGTCCGATAACTGCATCAACGCCCCGATAGCCGAATGCCGCGACCAGCCCGAGCACATCGCGCACCAGATTGGTCAGCCGGAACGCGGCGAGATCGCCGTCGTAGTCCGGGTCCCATCCGGTGGTGCGGCCATAGCCACGCTGGTCCGGCGCGATCACGTGATAGCCGGCTTCCGCGAGAGCAGGCATCACCTTGCGCCAGGAATAAGCGAGCTCTGGAAAACCATGCAGCAGCAGCACACAGGGCCGGCCGGGTGTTTCGAAGCCGGCTTCGAGCACGTGCATGGAGAGGCCGTTGATGTTGTCGACGATGCGGGAGCGGATGTAGGAGGGGAGCGGGATGTCGGGGAGGGCGGTCATGAAATTCTCCTCGTCATGGCCGGGTTTATCCCGGCCATCCACGTCTTTTTGCAAACGCGACTGTAAAGACGTGGATGCCCGGGACAAGCCCGGGCGTGACGAAAAGAATATTCCGGATGAACTTCACCCGCCCATCGAGGGGCGGGTGAAGCGAGCGCTACGCCTTCATTGCCGGCTTTGGCCAATATTTGTCGCGCAAATGCCGCTTCACCAGCTTGCCGGTCGGCGTGCGCGGCAGTTCGGCTTCGAAGTCGATGCTCTTCGGGCATTTGATCGGCGACAGATGTTTTCTGCAGAACATGATCAATTCGGCCTCGAGCGCTTTGCCGGCCTTTGACATATCGTGCGGCTGCACCACGGCCTTGACCTCTTCGCCCATTTCCTCGTTCGGCACGCCGAACACCGCGACGTCGGAGACGGCGGGATGGGTGATCAGCACGTCCTCGGTCTCCTGCGGGTAGATGTTCACGCCGCCGGAGATGATCATGTAGCTCTTGCGGTCGGTGAGATAGAGAAAGCCTTCGGCGTCGAGATAGCCGACGTCGCCGAGCGTCGACCAGCCCTTTTCGTTGTAGGCCTTCTTCGTTTTCTCGGGATCGTTGTGATAGGTGAACACGGGCGCGTCGGCGAAATAGACCGTGCCGATTTCGCCGACCGGTCGCTCCTCGTCGTTCTCGTCCAGAATCTTCACCTTGCCGACCACGGCGCGGCCGACGGTGCCGCGATGGGTCAGCCATTGCTGCGAGGTCGACACGGTGACGCCGTTGCCTTCGGATCCGGCGTAGTACTCGATCAGGATCGGTCCCCACCATTCGATCATCTTGGCCTTCACGTCGACCGGGCAGGGCGCGGCGGCGTGGATGGCGCCTTTCAGCGTCGAGACGTCGTAGCGCTGCCGCACCTCTTCCGGCAATTTCAGCATGCGCACGAACATGGTCGGCACCAGCTGCGACTGCGTGACTTCGTATTTCTCGACCAGCTTCAGGAATTCCTCGGCGTCGAAATGCTCCATGATAACCGAGGTGCCGCCGAGCACGGTCGCCATCATGTTGAAGCGCAAGGGCGCCGCGTGATAGAGCGGCGCCGGCGACAGATAGATGCTGTCCGACGACATGCCGCACATGTCGGCGCACAGGATCTTGAGAAACGCATTCGGCTCGTCGATCGGTTTGCCTTCAAAATCCTTCTTGATGCCCTTGGGCCGCCCGGTGGTTCCGGACGAATACAGCATGTCGTAGCCCGCCACCTCATCCGGGATCGGCATGGTCGGCTGCTCGGCGGCTTCCTTGTCGTAGGAACGGAAGCCCGGCTCGGGCTCGTCCATCATGTAGAGCAGCGGTCCGCCGATCTGGCCGACGAGGCTGCGAACCTGCTCGGCGCATTTTGGCGTGGTGATGAAGACCTTTGCGCCGCAGTCCTTCACGATGTAGGCGATCTCGTCCTGCGTCAGGTAGCGGCTGATCGCGGTGTAATAGAGGCCCGCGCGCTGCGCCGCCCAACAGATTTCCATGAAGGCGAGGCGGTTTTCCATCAAGAGCGCGATGTGGTCGCCGGCCTTCAGGCCGAGCGAACGGAACAGCTGCGCGCCCTGGTTCGAAAGCTCGTCCAGTTCGCGATAGGTGATCGCCTTGCCGGTACCGGCCATCTGGTAGGCGATCTTGTTCGGGTACGTGCGGGCGTGGATGGACGGGTGGGTCATGGGTGTTTCCTCATATGAAAATGGCGAGCAGGAAGCGCACTCCCTGCTCGCCAGTCGTCATTGATTTTTCTTGTTTTTAGAGACGTTCTACGATGGTTACGTTGGCCATGCCGCCGCCTTCGCACATGGTCTGCAAGCCGTAACGCTTGTTGTTCTGATTGAGCGCATTGATCAGCGTCGTCATCAGCTTGGTGCCGGAGCCGCCGAGCGGATGGCCAAGCGCGATCGCGCCGCCATTGACGTTGAGGCGTGCCGGATCGGCGCCGGTGGTCTTGAGCCACGCCACGGGTACCGCCGCGAAGGCTTCGTTGACCTCGAACAGGTCGATGTCGTCGATTTTCATGCCGGCCTTCTCCAGCGCCCGCTTGGTGGCGTGCAGCGGCGCATCCAGCATGATCACGGGATCGCCGCCCATCATGGTCAGGTGATGGATCCGTGCCAAGGGCTTGACGCCGAGCGACTTGAGGCCACGCTCGTTGACCACCATCACGCCGGAAGCGCCGTCGCAGATCTGGCTGGCGCTGGCCGCCGTATGCTTGCCGTTCTCGGCGATCAGCTTGACGCCCTTGATGCCGTCGAGGCTGGCGTCGAAGCGGATGCCCTCGTCGATGTGGTGGGTGTCGGTCGAGTTGTCGGCGCGGGTGATCTGCAGCGGAACGATCTCGTCTTTGAACTTGCCGGCCTGGGTCGCGGCAATCGCGCGCTGGTGGCTCTCATAGGAATAGGTGTCGAGTTGCTCCTTGGAGAGCCCGTACTTCTCCGCCATCATTTCCGCGCCGGTGAACTGGCTGAACATGATGTTCGGGTATTTCTTCTCGATCCCCGGGCTCTTGTAGTGGCCAAAACCGTTCTTGGCCGGCAGCGACGAGGCGAGGCCCATCGGCACCCTGGTCATCGATTCCACGCCGGCGGCGATCACGATGTCCATCGATCCGGCCATCACCGCTTGCGCCGCAAAATGCAGCGCCTGCTGCGACGAACCGCACTGGCGGTCCACCGAGGTGGCGGGCACGCTTTCGGGCAGCTTGGAGGCCATCACGGCGTTGCGGGCGATGTTGTTGGACTGTTCGCCGGCCTGCATCACGCAGCCCATGATGACGTCCTCGATCTGCGCGGGATCGACCTTGGTGCGATCGACCAGCGTATCCAGCACGGAAGCAGCGAGGTCGGCCGGATGCCAGCCAGCGAGACGTCCCCCCTTGCGGCCGCCTGCGGTGCGTGCAGCGGCGACGATATAGGCCTCGGCCATGTCTATTCTCCCTGAATGTTTGTTGGTGGTGTTGGAAAGTTGGGCCGGATTTAAGGGGCATCGGAGGATTTAGTCAATCAATCAATTAACTCTTGAGTGCAGCCGCGGCATGCGCTTATGTGCGGCCCGGATTTCCGGTCAGCGGGCAACAGGAACACCCTTGAATACCAACGCAACGAGCAGGCTTCCCGGCGGCAGGAACAGCACGGCCGAAAAGCTGCTCGTGGCGGCGAGCGAACTGATGATCGAGCGCGCCGCCATCGAGGTGTCGTTATCCGACATCGCGCAGAAGTCGGGCGTGAATGCTGCACTGGTGAAATACCACTTCGGCAACAAGGACGGTCTGCTGCTGGCGCTTTTGGCGCGCGACGCCGCGACCGAGGTGTCGCAGCTCGAATACCTCATCAGCCAGCCGATCTCGCCAACTGCGAAATTGCGCCTGCATATCGGCGGCATCATCCGCGCCTACCACCAGTTCCCCTATATGAACCGGTTGATCCATTATCTGCTGCACGAAAGCAGCGCGGAGGCCGCGGACGAGGTATCAAAATTCTTTGTCGCGCCGCTGCTGGAGTTCCATCGCCGGCTGCTCGCCGAGGGCGTCAAGGCCGGCGAGTTCCGCAAGATCGATCCGGTGCTGTTCTATACCAGCCTGATCGGCGCCTGCGATCACCTGTTCTTCGGCCGTCATGCGATGTCGCGGGCGACCGGGGTCGGTCCGGTCACCGACGACGTATGCCGCGAATACATCAAGCACATGGAAGCGCTGATCTGCGGCGGTATGCTCAATCAAAAAGATCAGGGGGCCGCAGCCGCCGGATGACGGCTGCACCGCCACGATACAAGTAAGTTCCAAGTCCAGAGAAGAAACGTCCAAGGAAAGGTTGTTACCATGCAGTTGCAAGACGTAGCCGTTCTCATCACCGGCGGTGGCTCCGGCCTCGGCGCCGCCACCGCCCGCGCCATGGCCGCCAAGGGCGCGAAAATCGGCGTCATCGACCAGAACAAGGAAAATGCCGAAAAGGTCGCCGCCGAAGTGAAGGGCGTCGCCCTGCACGCCGACGTGACCGACGAAGAGGCGATCAAGGCGGCGATCGCGAAAGCCGAAGCTGCCCACGGCATCGCCCGCGTGCTGATGAACTGCGCCGGCATCGGCGGTTCGCAGCGCACCGTCGGCAAGGACGGCGTCTATCCGCTGGCAAAATTCGTCCGCATCATCAATGTCAACCTGATCGGCAGCTTCAACGTGCTGCGGCTGTTTGCCGAGCGCCTTGCCACCGCGCCGCCGATCGGCGAGGAGCGCGGCGTCGCCATCAACACCGCGTCGGTTGCGGCTTACGAAGGCCAGATCGGCCAGATCGCCTACTCGGCGTCGAAGGGCGGAATCGTCGGCATGACGCTGCCGGCCGCGCGCGATCTCGCCAGCCTCAAGATCCGCGTCAACACCATCGCGCCCGGTCTGTTCCTGACGCCGCTGCTGATGGGCCTGAACGAAGAGGCCCGCAAGAGCCTCGGCGCCCAGGTGCCGCATCCGGCCCGCCTCGGCGATGCATCGGAGTACGGCAATCTTGCGGTTCACATCGTCGAGAACCCGATGCTGAACGGCGAAACCATCCGTCTCGACGGCGCCATCCGCATGGCCCCGCGGTAGAACGACGCTCTATCGTCATCGTCGTCCCCGCGAACGCGGGGACCCATACTCCGCGGCGGTTCTTATTGCAGAAGGTCTCTGCCACCATGCCTCATCGATACGACACGGCGTATGGGTCCCGGCTCGCGCTTCGCTTGGCCGGGACGACGATCGATGGGAGATCCGCGTGACTCAACCGCTGTTGATCGAACATCATGACGGTGTCGATTGGGTAACACTCAATCGTCCCGACAGCCTCAACGCGCTCGATCCTTCGCTGATCGACGCGCTCAACACCTACTTCGAAGGTCTGCAGCGCAATCGCTCCACCCGCGTCGTGGTGTTGAAGGGCGCCGGCGCCTCGTTCTGCGCCGGCCTCGATCTCAAACATGCGATGAAGCGCCGTGCGGGGCAGCAGGAGCCGCCAGGGGTGACGGAGTCCTTGGACTCGCAGCGCCGCATCGCCGACATCGTCATGCTGATGCGGCGCTGTCCGCAACCGATCATCGCGCTGGTTCAGGGTGCCGCTGCCGGCGGTGGATTTGCGCTGGCGCTGGCCGCCGACATCCGCATCGCCACCAAATCCGCGCGGATGAATTGCGCCTTCATCAAGCTCGGTCTCGGCGGCTGCGATATCGGTACGTCCTATTTCCTGCCCCGGCTGGTCGGCGTCTCCGTGGCGTCCGAATTGATTCTCACCGGCCGCTTTATTGGCGCCGAACGTGCGCTTGCGGTCGGCCTCGTCTCCGAAGTGGTCGGGGAAGGCGGGCTGGATGCAGCCGTTGAACCTTACGTCGATGCGATGATGACGGCTTCTCCGGTGGGTTTGAGGCTGTCCAAGGAGTGCCTCAACATGAGCGTCGATGCCGGGTCGATCGAGGCCGTGATCGCGATGGAAGACCGCAATCAGGTGTTGTGCAGCCGGTCGGAAGAATTCAGCGAGGGCATCAGGGCCTTTCTCGAAAAGCGAAAGCCTGTCTATATCAAGCGCTAGAACAACGAGAACGAAAGATCCGCAAAGGATTGAATTCCGGGAGACGCAATATGAGTGGGAGTGCAGCCGCAGTGCTGACAAAGCCGGCCTTTCGCAAGATTGAATGGCTGGCGCGTGACATCGCGGTCGAACGTCGTCCGGACGGCGTGATCATCCTGAAGTCGCGCATTCCGCTGCAGCCTTACGAGAAGCATATTCCGGCGTCGCTCGCCAAATGGGCGAAAGAGGCGCCAGAGCGCATCTGGCTGGCGCAACGCGGTGGCCCTGATCGGCAATGGCGCAAGGTCTCCTATGTCGAAGCCAAGCGCACCGTCGACGGGCTGACGCAGGGCCTACTCAACCTCGGCATTGCCGAGGGCCGTCCCGTCACGATCCTGTCCGGCAATTCGATCGAGCACGCGCTGATGACGCAGGCGGCGATGCAGGCGCGGCTGCCGGCCGCACCCGTGTCACCGGCCTATTCGCTGATGAGCCAGGATCATCTCAAGCTCAAATATCTGTTCGAACTGATCAAGCCTGCCGTGGTGATGGTGCAGGACGGGCCGACCTTCGAAAAAGCCTTGAAGGCGCTCGATCTCATCGGCGTCACCGTCGTGCATGTGCTGCGGCCTTGCGACGGCATCAAGAGCATCTCCTTCGCCGATCTTGCCGCGACGCCGGTGACGAACGCGGTCGAGGAATCGATTGCGAAAATCACGCCCGATACCGTCGGCAAACTGCTGTTCACCTCGGGCTCGACCGGCATGCCAAAAGCCGTCATCAACACGCAGGAGATGATGTGCGCCAATGCGGCGATGATGATGCAGGTGCGCCCGCGCGACGCGAATGCCCCGGTCTCGACCGTGCTGGACTGGATGCCGTGGAATCACACCATGGGCGGCAACGCCGCGTTCCATCCGATCCTGGTCGATGGCGGCACGCTCTATATCGACGACGGCCGGCCGATGCCGGGTCAGCTCGAAGAGACCATTCGTAACCTGCGCGAAGTGTCGCCGACCTATTACGCCAACGTGCCCGCCGGCTATGCCGCGCTCGCGGCGGCGATGGAGAAGGACGACGCGCTGTGCCGCAGCTTCTTCAAGAACCTCACTGTCATGGCCTATGGCGGCGCGCGGCTGCCGGATGATCTCTACGACCGCATGCAGGCGCTGGCGGTGAAGACGACCGGCGAACGCATCGTGTTCTACACCGGCTGGGGCTCGACCGAGACCGCGCCGACCTCGACCGGCACCTATTGGGACACTGAGCGCGCCGGGCTTATCGGCCTGCCGTTCCCCGGCGTCGAATTGAAGCTGGTGCCCTGCGGGGCGAAATATGAGTTGCGCCTGCGCGGCATCAACGTCACGCCGGGCTATTTCGGCCAGCCCGAGCTGACGAAGAAAATGTTCGACGAGGAAGGCTTCTACTGCATCGGCGACGCCGGGATATTTGTCGACGAGAATGATCCGCTGCAGGGCATCATCTTCGCCGGCCGCGTGGTTGAGGACTTCAAGCTCACGACCGGCACATTTGTCCATGTCGGCTCGCTGCGCACCGACGCCATCGCGGCCGCCACGCCCGTGGTGCACGACGCGCTGGTGGCCGGCCAGGACCGCGCATTTATCGGGCTGCTGGCCTGGCCCAACCTACACGCCTGCCGGCAGATGGTCGGCAATCCCGATGCGACGTTCGAGGACGTGATCAAGCATCCCGACGTGATCGACTGCTTCAAGCGCGGGCTGGAAGCGCATAACGCCTCCACCACCGGCAGCAGCATGCGGATCGCCCGCGCCATCCTGATGGGCGAGCCGCCCTCGATCGACGGCAACGAACTCACCGACAAGGGCTACATCAACCAGCGCGCCGGCCTGGAGCGCCGTGCTGCGCTGGTGGAGAAGCTCTACGCCGACAAGCCGGGCGAAGACATCATCATCCTGAACTGAAACACGGCACCAACGCGAGTAACACGCCATGAACTTCGACTTTTCCGACGACCAAAAACAAATGCGCGATGCGGCGAGGAAATTCCTCACCGAAAAGTGCCCGCCGAAGTCTGTGCGCGAAGTGCTCGACGGCAAGGCGCCGTACGACAAGGCGCTGTGGCAGGGCCTCGCCGAAATGGGCTTCCTCGGCGTCGCGATTCCCGAGGAATTCGGCGGCGCGGGCGCCGGCCACCTCGAGCTTTGTGTGATCGCTGAGGAAATGGGCCGCGCCAATGCGCCGGTGCCGTTCTCGTCTACCGTCTATCTTGCCGCCGAGGCACTGCTGTTGGCCGGTTCCGATGTGCAGAAGCAGAAGTGGCTGCCAAAAATCGCTAGCGGCGAGGCGATTGGCACGCTGGCGCTGTTCGAAGGCAAGGGCAATCCGTCGCCCAAGGCGATCAAGCTGCAGGCCTCCGGCGGCACGCTCAGTGGTGTGAAGAAGCCGGTGCCGGATGGCGCCATCGCCGATTTCGCCGTCGTTGCCGCGCAAACCGGCTCGACAGGTCGCGACTCCGACATCTCGCTGTTCCTGGTCGACCTCAAAGCCGGCGGCGTCGAAGCCAAGGCGCTGACCAATGTCGATCCGACCCGCGGACAGGCCGAACTCACCTTCAAGAACGCCCAGGCCGAGCCGCTCGGTGCTGCCGGCGAAGGCTGGAGCATTCTCACGCAAGTGCTCGACCGCGCTGCCGTGCTGCTGGCATTCGAGCAGGTCGGCGGTTCTGATCGCGCACTCGAAATGGGCCGCGACTATGCGCTCGACCGTATTGCGTTCGGCCGCCCGATCGGCTCGTTCCAGGCAGTGAAGCATATCCTCGCCGACATGTACGTCTCGGCGACGCTAGCGCGCTCGAATTGCTATTACGGCGCCTGGGCGCTCTCGACCAATGCCGGGGAGTTGCCCGAAGCCGCGGCAGCCGCGCGCATCAGCGCGACGCAGGCGTTCCAGCATTGCTCCAAGAACAACATCCAGGTTCACGGCGGCATGGGTTTCACCTGGGAGTTCGACTGCCACATGTACTACCGCCGCGCCAACGCGACCGCGCTGACGCTGGGCAGCCTGTCGTATTGGGAGGATCAATTGATCGACCGCATGCGCAAGAAGAACGCGGCTTGAGGCGTCATCACGGTCGTCGTCCCCGCGAACGCGGGGACCCATACGCCGGGAAGTTTGACTGGATGACGATGCGAGAGCCGGGTTAAATTTTGTAGGCCGGTGGTTATGGGTCCCTGCGTTCGCAGGGACGACAATAGAACTTGAAGGACCACGCTCAT
>CADEDX010000041.1 GCA_902826195.1 uncultured Bradyrhizobium sp.
ATGTCGCGAGCGTTGCCGCCGCGATCACGCCAGCCGATGTCGTGCTGGAGCCGTCGGCCGGTACCGGCCATCTGGCCGTTCTCGCAGAACTCGCCGGCGCCTCCCTAGTCCTCAACGAGTTCGCCGAGAGCCGCGCCGGCATTCTCGGGCAGATCTTTCCTGCCGTCTCCACCACGCGGTTTGACGCCGCACACATCAACGACCACCTCGATGCGCGTATCGTACCGAGCGTCGTGCTGATGAACCCGCCGTTCTCGGCCGCGGTCCACGTCGATCGCGCGATGGCAGATGCGGCATTACGGCATGTCGGCTCGGCGTTGGCCCGTCTTCCAGCAGGCGGGCGCCTGGTCGCCATCACGGGCGCAAACGTCGCACCCGACAATCCTGTGTGGACCGACTCCTTCAAGCGGCTTCAGGAACAGGCACAGGTCGTGTTCTCGGCGGCGATTGACGGCGCCGTCTATGCCAAGCACGGTACCACCACCGACACCCGCCTGACCGTTATCGATCGCGTGCCGGCGGGCGATATCGCGTTGTTGCCGGCATCCGCTGGCATCGCGCGAGACCTGCCGGCTTTGCTCGGCTGGGTCATCCGGGACGTGCCAGCACGTCGACCAATTGCTGGCAAGCCGACTGCGGTCGTGCCAGCGATTGCCAGCCCTTCAACGCCCCGAACCCTCCGCGCCTACGTTGCCCAGCGCCAGCCGGTGACCGCGGCGCCAGCATCTGAGCTTGTAACGACGGAAGTCGCCTACGAGTCTGTCGACTGGGCGCCCACCGATGCCAGCAAGATCACCGACGCGCTCTACGAATCGTACGCATTGCAGTCGATCCGCATTCCCGGCGCGCAGGCCCATCCCACAAGGCTCGTGCAGTCGGCTGCAATGGCGTCGGTCGCGCCGCCAAAGCCATCCTATCGGCCGCATCTCCCGGCCAATGTCATAACGGATGGCATCCTCTCGGACGCGCAACTCGAGAGCGTTGTCTACGCTGGCGAAGCCCATTCGGAGTTTCTCGCGGGTTCCTGGACGGTCGATGCCACCTTTGACGTCGTGGCGGCCGCGCGTGATGACGCTGAGAATGCGGTTCGTTTTCGCCGCGGCTGGTTTCTCGGCGACGGCACCGGCGCGGGCAAGGGACGGCAGGTTGCCGGTATCCTGCTTGACAATTGGCTCAAGGGCCGCCGTCGTGCGGTTTGGATCAGCAAATCCGACAAGCTGATCGAGGATGCGCAGCGCGATTGGTCGGCGCTCGGGGTGGAGCGGTTGCTCGTTACGCCGCTTTCCCGCTTCCGGCAGGGCACGCCGATCCGGCTTACGGAAGGCGTCCTATTTACCACCTACGCTACGCTGCGCACCGACGAGCGTGGAGAAAAGCTTTCGCGCGTGCGTCAGATCGTTGAATGGTTGGGCTCCGACTTCGACGGAGTGATCGTCTTCGACGAGAGCCACGCCATGCAGAACGCGCTTGGTGGCAAAGGCGAGCGGGGTGACCAGACGGCCTCTCAGCAGGGCCGCGCGGGCCTGAGGCTGCAGCATGCTTTGCCGAATGCCCGCGTCGTCTACGTCTCGGCCACCGGTGCGACTACGGTTCATAATCTCGCCTACGCTCAGCGTCTCGGACTATGGGGCGGTGACGACTTCCCATTCGCGACGCGGGCCGAGTTTGTCGAGGCGATCGAGGAGGGCGGTGTCGCCGCCATGGAGGTTTTGGCGCGCGACCTCAAGGCGCTCGGCCTTTATGCCGCGCGTTCGCTATCTTATGAGGGTGTCGAATACGAACTGCTCGAACACCAGCTTACGCCCGAGCAGGTTCGCATCTACGATGGCTATGCCTGCGCATTCAGCATCATCCATAATAATCTCGACGCGGCCATGCGCGCCGCCAACATCACCGGCGAGACCGCCACGCTGAACGCGCAGGCGAAGTCCGCCGCGCGTTCCGCCTTCGAAGGTGCCAAGCAGCGCTTCTTCGGCCATCTGCTTACCTCGATGAAGACGCCCTCGCTGATCCGCTCGATCGATCGCGATCTTGATGCCGGCCATGCGGCCGTCATCCAGATCGTCTCGACCGGCGAGGCGCTGATGGAGCGCCGGCTAGCGGAGATTCCGACCGAAGAGTGGAGCGACGTTCAGGTCGACATCACCCCGCGGGAGTATGTCCTCGATTACCTCGCCCATTCCTTCCCGGTCCAGCTCTATGAGCCCTTCACCGACTCAGAGGGTAATCTCTCTTCCCGGCCCGTCTATCGCGACGGTCAGCCGGTCGAGAGCCGGGAAGCCGCCAAGCTCCGCGACCGCCTGATCGAAAAGCTCGCCTCGCTTCCGCCCGTACCGGGTGCGCTCGACCAGATCGTCCAGCGGTTCGGCACGGACATGGTCGCCGAGGTCACGGGACGTTCTCGCCGCGTCGTTCGTAAGCGGGATCGGCTGATCGTCGAGAACCGCGCGGCCTCGGCCAATCTCGCCGAGACCGCGGCCTTCATGGACGACGCCAAGCGCATCCTCATCTTCAGCGACGCCGGCGGCACGGGAAGAAGCTACCATGCCGAACTGTCGGCCCGGAATCGCAGGCTGCGCGTTCATTACCTGCTCGAGCCTGGCTGGAAAGCCGACGCCGCCATCCAGGGCTTGGGTCGCACGAATCGTACCAACCAGGCGCAGCCGCCGCTGTTTCGCCCCATTGCGACAGATGTGAAGGCGGAGAAGCGCTTTCTCAGCACCATTGCTCGCCGGCTCGACACGCTGGGCGCCATCACCCGAGGTCAGCGCCAGACCGGAGGGCAGGGCCTGTTCCGCCCCGAGGACAACCTCGAAAGCCATTACGGCCGTGACGCACTGCGCCAACTATATCTGCTTCTCGTCCGCGGCAAGGTTGAAGGCTGCTCGCTGCAGGCGTTCGAGGACGCGACCGGTCTGAAGCTGGTGGATGCCAACGGCATCAAGGATGAACTGCCGCCGATCACGACATTCTTGAACAGGCTGCTGGCGTTGACCATCGACCTGCAAAACGTGTTGTTCGCCGCGTTCGAGCAACTGCTCTCCGCTCGCATCGAAGGCGCGATCGCGTCCGGCGCCTGCGATGCCGGCCTGGAGACGCTGCTCGCCGAGAGCTTCATCATCACCGACCGACGCGTCATCTATACCCATCCCGGGACTGGCACCGAGACACGGCTGCTGACCATCACCGAACGGCGGCGTAATCGTCCCGTAACGCTGCGGGAGGCGTTCGATCGGCTCTCGGATTCGTGCGCCGTGCCGCTCGTCAACGAGCGCTCGGGCCGGGCCGCCGTTCAGGTGCCTACGCCGAGCTTCATGCTCGATGACGGTGAGATCGAACGGCGGGTGCGGCTGATCCGGCCGATGGAGCAGCACAGTGTTCCCCTAAGCACAATGGCGGAAAGCCATTGGGCCGAAGCCGATCGCGGCCGCTTCGGCACGGCCTGGCAGGCCGAGCTCCATGACCTGCCCGAATTCTCGGAAAGCACAATCCATGTCGTTGCCGGCTTGCTGCTGCCGATCTGGAAGCAGCTGCCGGACGAGTCGACGCGGGTCTACCGGCTTCAGACCGATGCTGGAGAAAGAGTCATCGGCCGCAAGGTTTCGGCCAGTTGGGTAGCGAACGTCCTTGCGGCCGACGCGCCCAAGCTGGCGTCCGACGCAGCCTTTGCCGCTCTGATGGCGGGGCGAACTGTTCTTGAACTCGCCGAAGCCCTCCAGCTTCGCCGAGTCCGTGTCATGGGCAGCCACCGCATAGAGCTGTCTGGATTCAACGACACGATGCGCGATCGCCTCAGGACGTACGGCCTCTTCAGCGAGATCATCTCCTGGAAGCTGCGAATGTTCGTGCCCACTGATGAAGGCGGCATCGAAGTCCTGGCGAAGCTGCTTGAGCACTATCCAATCGAGCGCATCGCCGAACGGGAGGTCGCGTGATGCGCCGCGACGCCTCCGAACTGGCGCATCGCCTCGCGCGCGAGGCCGAGGCGGTGTGCCGTCATTACCTTTCCAATGGAAAGCGCGAAGGGCGGTATTGGCTGGTTGGTGATGTCTACAATACGCCGGGCCGCTCGATGTTCGTGCGGCTCCAGGACTCCACCAAGGGGAGCGCGGGTAAGTGGACCGACGCCGCGACCGGCCAGCATGGCGATCTCCTGGACATCATCGGGCATAGCCTTGGTCTCCCTGACTTCCGCGAAGTTGCCGAAGAGGCGAGGCGGTTTCTCAAGCTGCCCCGCACTGAATCGCAACCCGTACCACGACTGCCCCCAGTGCGCTCCGTCCCGGCGGGATCACGAGAGGCCGCAAGGCGGCTCTTTGCAATCTCAGGCCCGATCGAAGGCACTATGGTGGAGACCTATCTGCGACGCCGCGGAATAGCGCGCGCGCACCATAGTGGCAGCCTCCGCTTCCATCCGCGCTGCTACTATCGCCCTGACGAGCACCTGCCGCCCGAGACCTGGCCGGCGATGATCGCCTGCGTCACCGACCTGGTTGGCAGCATTACCGGCGTGCACCGCACCTGGCTCGATCCAGACGGCTTTGATCGCATTCGACTCGGCAAGGCGCCGATCGACACGCCGCGACGCGCCATGGGCGATCTGCTGGGCAATGCGGTTCGCTTCGGTGCGCCGGACGACGACGTGCTTGTGGCCGGCGAAGGCATCGAAACCATGCTCTCGCTGCGTTGTGCGCTTCCAACATTGCCGATGGCTGCGGCGCTGTCGGCCAATCACCTCGCCGCCATGCTGCTGTCGTCGAGCTTGCGTCGGCTCTATATCGCCCGGGATGCTGACGCCGCTGGAGACATGGTGCAAGCCATTCTGTTAGACCGCGCAGAAGCGGCCGGCATCGAAGCAGTCCCCTTGTCACCTCGGCTGGGCGATTTCAACGAAGATCTGCACATCTTCGGTCTCGACGCCCTACGAGCGGCGTTGCGGCTGCAGCTCGTACCAGAGGACGTCTCCCGCTTTCTTCTCTTGTCGGCTACCGTCGTATAGGCGCGTTTGGTTCCTATCCACGTCGACAGCCTCGGCCGCGGTGGCCCAATGCCGGAGAGGCGCGACCACGGCCTTCTAGAGGGCGATCGGACGGCAGGCGGCTCGGTCTGGCAATGGCTGAGGGGCGACTATTTTCCGCCGGCCCTTCGGGCCTTTGCATCGCGAAGCAAAATAGTCGCCCCACAGCCATCCTTCGCTGGCGCTACGGCCCTCCGCGTTGCTCCGGGTGCCGGCCCGTCCCGCCCACCGTCTGAGTGATCGCCACGAAGGCCGCGATGGGCGCGGCCAATCCGGCAAAGGACTTCACGCCATGACCGACCACGACGACATCGAACCACCGAAAGCGGCATCTCCGACCGACCTCGTCCTCAGCGAATTGCAGCTCTTTGGCTACCGTCCATTCGACGACCAGCCCGATCCGAGACCCCTGCCAGAAGGCAAGGTGATCGCCGGTGCCGTCGCCGATATTTTCGACGCCCTGGTCGCTACCCTGAGCGACACGCGGCTCGAGCCCGACCTTCCGGATCTGCTGTGGTCGACGGTCAACCTCTTCCATCGTGCCACAGATCGCATCGTCCGGCAGCTCGACGATAATGAGCAGGCCCAACGCAGGAGCCAGCGCGAGCAGAACGGCTCGGAAGTACGCTCGGTCGAGCTCGAGCGCTTGACGGCAGAAGGCATCACGCTGATCGAACGCCGCAACTGCTTGGAGCTCTTCCGCGATCAGGCCATCGAACTCTTTGAGGTCCACACCGGCTCATCCTGGCGCCCTCGATCGGGATCACTGGTCAACCATCGCACGCTCACGGCGGCGATGATCGACTCCCGCGACTTCATCGCAGCCAAGCGCCGCGCCGAAACCGAGGTCATGCTGCCTCCCGGACCGAAGGTCGCACTGACCGGCGGCTTCGACTGCAACGACCACCGCTTGATCTGGGATCGTCTCGACAAGGTTCACGCCAAGCATCCCGACATGGTCTTGATCCACGGCGGCTCGCCAAAGGGCGCCGAGCTGATCGCCTCCAAATGGGCGACCACCCGCAAGGTCCCACAGATCGCTTTCAAGCCGGACTGGACGAGGCACGCGAAGGCAGCACCGTTCAAGCGCAACGACGCCATGCTCGAACTCCCGCCGATCGGCGTCATGCATTTCCCGGGCACCGGAATCCAGGACAACCTTGCCGACAAGGCGAAGCGCCTCGGGATCGCCGTTTGGAAATTCGGCGCCTCGTGAGCGCCGACCTGCCATCTTCCACACCACCGAGGCGGAGTTGCATCGCCGCAACTCCGCCTAGTTTCGATTGCATATCCAAGACTGCGCCGTGGTGGTGGTGGAAGGCGCAACCATATCCCCTTTGCATATGGAGCCACCACCATGCTCGCCTTTGGACCTCTCCTGAACTTCGCTGGCATTGGCTTGTTCTGCTGGCTGATCTTCACGCTGGCGGTATACGCCCTGCCATTCTTTGTCGGACTCAACGTCTTCCTAATGGCATTGCACGGCGGCGCCGGCATCCTCGGAGCGCCGCTTGCTGGCATTGCTGCCGGCGGGATAACACTCGCGATCGGTCAAAGGGCCTTCGCAATGACACGCTCTGGGATCATCCGTGCCATCATTGCCGCCCTGTTTGCTGTCCCGGCGACGCTTGCTGGCTATCAGGTCGTATTTGTGATGTCGCAAGTCGGCGTGCCATCATTGGCTTGGCGTGAGATCTTCGCCTGTCTCGGCGCGATCTTCATTGGCGGCGCGGCGTGGACGCGGTTGACCATCTTCACCGAGGGCCGCCCGCTCGATTCGGGCACGGAGGCCAGGAGAGATCCTCAACCAGTTCTCTCAGCCGCAGCGCATCAGCAATGATCCTGTGCCATCTGCATGTCGAACTTGTCGACTACAGCAGCACGCCGACGGGTCATCGAGCTTGAGCGAAAGGTAGTCGCGACCCTCCTCGCAACACTTCGATAAGATGGCAGTGATTGCGTCCGGTGCCCATAGATGCGGCGCTGGAGCCGTTCGTTCGCGGTTGGCCTTGTACTGACGATATCGCCCTTTTTCTTCCTTCGTTTCTTTTCCTACGCTGAATCGTTTCGACCTCTTGCCGAGCCGAACCGAAGCCCGCCATCTTCTCTCGGATTTGTGGTTCAGCACGCGACGCACGTGGCCTCTTTGATGGCTCGATCTGGCCGAAGACCGGCTGCGCCTCGATCGTCTGAGCCGCAACGCTGTCGACACGACTTTCTTCCCCTGGGCTAACGCCCATTCCTCGCGAGGCAAGAAAGTCGCTACGACAGCGTCCTCCGCTGCGCTCCAGCCCTTCGGGTGCGTCGCCGATCGCCTTCGGCCTGTAGATCGCCATCGAGGCCGCGGTGGTCGCGGGCTCGAAACACAAACAGGAGAAGTGACATGGCTACCATCGGCATTTTCAAGAAGGTCGGCAACGATTTCCAGGGCGAGATCAACACTCTGAACCTGAGCAAGGCCGTTCGAATCGTCGCCGAGCAGAACCGCTCTTCCAACGAGAACGCACCCAGCCACCGCGTCTTTGTGGGCCGGGCCGAGATCGGTGCAGCCTGGTCCAAGCGCTCGGAGGAAGGCCGCGACTATCTCTCGCTCAAGCTCGACGATCCTTCCTTCACCGCGCCGATCTACGCGAACCTGTTCGACGACGAGGGCGGCGAAGGCTATACCTTGCTGTGGTCGCGGCCGCGAAAGAACGGCGAGTAAGCCTTACTCCACCAAGCCCCGCCCGAGGAAATCGGGCGGGGTCCTTGTTGCCGCTCAAAGATCGGCCACCGCGAATACGTCGCAGTGGTGACGGTTCCTCATTGATCTTGTTTGTCTCGTCGTTGTTCAACGCGCGACGACCTGGCTCTTGGCGATATGGGGTATCAGAGACCATCGCGATAGATAGAGCTGGCCGGCTCGACAGACGACGTGGATGGTCGGATTCTGAGGTAAACAACCCCCGATACTTCAACTGTTCGACGAGGGGCGCGCTCTTTTTCGCTCGGTACTGTCGGTCGACGGCCGTTTCAGGAGATCCGAGGCTTCCACACCGAGGACGCGGGCCAGCTTGTCCACGATGTCGATCGTAGCCGAGTAAATCCGTCGTTCCAGTGAACTGACATAAGTGCGGTCGATCTTCGCGCGGTGCGCCAGCTCCTCCTGCGAGAACCGCCGCGCGCGCCGCAGCCTTCTCAAATTCTGTGCCAATATCTCTCGAATATCCATGATCGAGAGAGCAGCGCCTTGAAGAGTATTTCACCACGGAGTATCCTCTACAAACGGTCACTGAGCCCGCGTAACGGAACCCGCGATCCAACGATTCTTTAATCTCTGAAGCGCACAAAATCCTGTAGACCACTCGGGCTGGTCGGTACGACAATAGCTCAAGTGCAGCTAGGGTTCGCCAGATCGAAGCTTCTCGTGCAATAGGAGTTTCATGCGTGCCGCCGCTTGATCCTGAAGTTTCAGACTTAGCCCCTGATGAGCAGGCGCTGACGCCCTATGACCAGCGACACGCCGTCACCTATCTTCGTCTCCTCGATGCCGAAAAAGACAACGCCGACTGGCGAGAAGTAGTGCGTATTGTTCTTCGCATCGACCCGACCTCCGAGCCCGATCGCGCTCGCCGTGCCTACGACAGCCATCTGGCTAGAGCGAAATGGGTTGCGCGCCATGGTTATCGTGAGCTCCTCGCGCGGGGATGGCCGAAGAGTGAACAATGAAGTTTGTTTGAAACAAACGTGACATCTTGTTGACGCGCAATCGAAAAAGCAAATGGCCTCATTTGCTTTTCCAAATGCCCGCAACTAGAAATAGTCACAATTATCGTGCTGCAATTCACTATCGTTAGTGCAGTGCAGTGGGAAGTAGTATGTCAGGCGTTGATTGGAAATCAGAGCAAGATTACGCAAATTTCGAAAAAGCAGAAACGGCCGACATTGCCTGGGAATGGCTCCGCCGCGATCGAGAATACGAGCGGGACTTCAGCAATCTGACGGGCGCCGCGCGATCCGGCGGAATGACGCACGAGTTCCGGAATAAATGGGGGTTGTCTTTTCGCAGCTGATCCGGAAAAAGCTTTCGATCGACAAGCGATATTCTGGGCCCCCGAGGCTCTCTCGACCGTCCTGTCGCTGCGGGAAACCGTCGCGCCCAGCGATGTCGGGCAACGTCCTCTTGACTTGACCATGGTAGCGACCGGCGAATTTCGTCAGGGACTGGATGGGTGGCATGCCATCGTGCCAATGGCAGGTGCAATCCACCGGCTTTACCTGCCGGCAATGCCTGTCGGAGGCTCGCCGCTTTCCGTCGAATTGCCGCTCGACGCCAATTTCGACATACGACTTCAGGCGGCACACCGATTTTGGTCCGCCATCGAGGGACGCCGTCCTGGTGCGCCGCCTCTTGCGCTTTCTTACCAACGTCGCCGGCGCTTCATACTAATTATGAGGGCCCTCGATGCTTGGCTGGCGGAACATACTTATCGTGAAATCGCAGAGGGCTTGTTCGGCAAGGAGCGCGTTCTTGGCCGCTCCTGGATCACGATCTTCGCAGCCTGACCGTCCGCCTGGTCCAGAGCGGCATCGCTCTGATGCGCGGCGGCTACCGTGCGTTGCTGCGCCCCACATCTCGGAAGAAATAGCTCCGCCCTTCTTTGGGGGTGCCGAAAACACACCCCCTCAATTTCGGCATCCCCCTTTGAGGCTCCATTCCGCCATTGTGTCCGTTGACGCGCCGGCCACCTCGCCGGCGTTCCAGATCATCACGGAGCCCTTCATATGTCGGATCCGAACACCGGAATGCCTCACCGATACTTGCGGACTGCCGAAGCAGCGCGATTCCTCAGCCTTTCTCCCCGCACTCTGGAAAAGCACCGGATCTATGGCACCGGTCCCGCTTACCGGAAGATCGGCGGACGCGTCGTTTACGCCGTCGCCGATCTGAACGCGTGGGCCGACCTCGGCACCAGAACGTCAACCAGCGATCCCGGTGCAGCGACGGTCCTTGCGGCAAAGCGGCACGCTCGCATCCCGTATGCGGGCAAGGAGCGTCGCTGAAGCATGCGCGAAGACAAGAGTTGCGGTGCAGCTGGTCGTCGACCGCGACGGCTTCGACGCGCAATTCCGCGAGCGTGGCCGGCTGATTTGAAAATCGCGACCCGTCTTCACTTCGTTTCGGGCAGCTATTCAACAGCAAGGAAGTCTCCATCATGAGCGATCTCACGACAGTAGAGCTATTATGGCTTGAAAAGCGCATAGAGAACCGGATTCGGTTCGGCAATCCGATGTCGGAACGGATCCTGAGCGGAAACCGCCGCGTCCTGTCCTTCACGCCCGGCAGCATCTTCGCCTTCGTACGCTGGACGTCCAATGACTTCGGTGCCATCCTGTCCCGCATCGACATCCTGCGCGCCGCGACGCCCGGGCGGCCCTACTCGACGGTCCCCTGGATCAGTCCCGGCGGCGAGAGCCTGCTGCGGCTATCAAGCTGGCCGAAAGTCGAGCGGGTGCTGCAAACGATCGATGCAGTCGAAGCACTCGGCATCAATCCAGCCGATGCGGCGCCCGATTATTGGCACCACGTGCACAACCGCTTGTCGGTCAATGAAACGCCCCGACCTTATACCCGGTCGCGCCATCAGGTCTGGCTCCGTCGCCGACGAATTGCATCATGAACGGTCGCTACAGCATAATCTTTGCGGCGCTCGCGGCAGTTGCTTCTCTCGTCTCCACGATCGGAGGAGCGACGCCACGCTACATCTGGAACGCATCGAACAGCGTTCCGATCGGCCTTTATCGCGTCGCGCCGGCCGGCAAGTTCACCGTCACCGAGCTTGTCGCCGTTCAGCCGCCCGATCCCCTCGCAGCCTTCCTTGATCTGAACGATTATCTTCCCTCCGGGCTTCCGATGCTCAAGCGGATCGCGGCGCTGCCAGGACAGGTCGTGTGCCGAATCGGGCTCACCATCACCGTCGACAGCCTTGAGATGGGACAAGCACGCGAGCGCGACGGTCGCAACCGCCCGCTGCCGGCCTGGCAAGGGTGCCGCATCATTGGCGAAGACGAGATATTTGTCATGAACTGGCAGTCCACCGACTCCCTCGACAGCCGATATTTCGGACCGCTGCCTGCATCCGCAGTTATTGGTCGGGCTCTTCCGGTGTGGACCGACGAGGAATAATCGCGCGCGATATTCGCGACCACTCGTCCGCTTCGCCACCCCCGGACGGCCGCCGGTCCTTCCTTCCCGGTCCGTTTTCAAGCCGAAGACAACACGTGAGTCTGCAGTCCCAGAGTCATTTCAGCGCATTGCCGCGGTCGACCAATTGCCCTGCTCCATGCCATCAACAGCAAGCCCATTGAACAATCGCGACGTTCGCCCATCATGCCATTGCTCCGCTCGGGGGATCATTCAAGGGGATGTTCCGCGCGTTGGGACAGTTCTTTGACTTTCGGGTTTGCTACTGAAGGACCCTCGCTCACGCGGCAAGAGTTCGCGGAGGAGTGCGATATTAACGTGCTGATGGCATACGGGCGATGCCTTCGGCCCGCGCTCTACTCGTCGCTTCGCTCCTCACCGAGCCACCCTACGGGTGTCTCGGCCCTTCGGGTAACGATCGCTATCGCAAACGCTCGCTTCGCTCGCAAACAGTGGGGGCTTCGCAAGTCAACTGCCAAGTCGCGGCGGCTCTTTCGCAATGAATCGGCCACCAGCCGACGTGTTCGGGCAAACGCTATTGGAGGATCCACCGCAATGACCCGAACTGCATTTTGTCGCAAATCGCCGCGAGTACCGAGAGTCTGTTGGCTTGGAAGTTGGGCCCTGGGAACCAGCGACCGAGGAGGGCAAGATAAAGCGAACTGGTGTTCGCGAACTTGCCGACATGTTAGCCATCCAGAAAGCTTTGTCTGCACATTGGATTTTTGGAATCGCCACGGCTGGCGGTTAACAACGTTTCATCGAGGCCGGATGGCGCCCTTCGAGCTTGACGAGGAATTTCAACGGGCCAAGCGATGGCGCTTGCGAACTTCAACCAAAGGGTCCCCGCTTCTTATTCGATCTCGTGCGCGTCATTACGATTTTCTACAATCGAAGTCTCGCGGCTCTTGCGCGCGTCGGATCGGATGAGGATCGTCAGCTCATGGCGACCGATCAGAGCGACGATTTTCATGTGCGCCCCGGACGCGTCGGCAGCCGGGGGACCCGGATCAATCCGCGTGGTAGTCTGCGGTCTCAGCCTTTCCCCAAGCAGGTCCAGGTGGCCGTCAGAAGGGCCGGTGGGGATCCTAACAGGATTGGACGCGGACCGGTTGGCGGCGAAGGGCGCGGAGGGACAAGAATCGGTCGGTTCAATGCGCGAGGTCGGGGCGCGAAGCTCGTCCCTTTATTCCTTCGTGATGGTGATCAGGGTGGTTGGCAACGGGATTCGAACGGGCGCTTCCGCTCGCGTCGCGTTGCCGTCAAGGCGAGGATAATCAAGCTCAATAACCAGGGACGCAAACGGGGTCTCCGTGGTCCGGAGAGGGCCACGGCATCGAGCAAGGCAGTAGACGCCCATCTTCGCTACCTCGAACGGGATGGGGTCAACCGCGACGGCCAGAAAGGAAAGGCCTATTCGGCCTCTGAGGACGACGCTGATGGCAAGGCATTCGTGGAGCGAGGACGCGAGGACCGGCATCAGTTCCGCTTCATCGTGGCACCGGAAGATCCCAATGAAATGGCCGATCTCAAAACCTTCACGCGCGACCTCATGCGACAGATGGAGACGGACCTGGAGACGCGTCTCGATTGGATCGCGATCGATCATTACAACACCGGCCATCCGCATACCCACATCATCGTCCGCGGTGTCCTAGATGGAGGCGGTATCCTTAATATCTCTGGAGACTATATCGCCCACGGCATCCGTCATCGGGCTTCCGAGTTGGTGACGCTGGAACTCGGACACCAGAGCGAGATCGAGCTTCAGTCCAAATTGAAGACAGAGGTTGCGGCAGAGCGGTGGACCCGGCTCGACAAGATGCTCGCTACCGAGCAGAGCGAAAGAGGAATTGTTGACCTGAGGCCGGGAGGAGGAACGACCTATGCGTTTCGTGAGAACCGCGGGCTCATGATCGCACGGGTCAAGCACCTGGCGCGCTATGGACTGGCGAATGAGATCGAGACGGGGCAGTGGGCTATCTCTGACCGCGCCGAGGTCACCTTGAAGGAGCTTTCCGATCGCAATGATGTCGTCAAGACCATGCACCGAGCCCTCGCAACTCACGGGCTTGAGGAAGAACGCGGCGTCGATCAATACGTCCGTCACGGTGCCCGGCCGAGCGAGAGAGTCACAGGTCGTGTCCTGGCCAAAGGGTTGGTTGGCGATGAGATGGACGAGCGGGTCTATCTGGTAGTCGATGGGATAGACGGCCGCGTCCACCACGTGGAATTTCCCGATGCTTCTCATCTGAAGGACGTTGGCCGCGACATGATCGTGGAGGTGGCGCCGGCCATTTCCGGACCGCGAGCCGCTGATCGCAATATTGCTCTCAACATGGGCGAGAAGGATCAAATCTACCGCCCAAGCCAGCATCTGGGGCGCATCCGCGAGCAATTCGAACGAGAGAGCAAGGATCCGGAATCCTTCGTCCGCTCGCACGTCCGAAGGCTGGAGGCTCTGCGTCGGGAAGGGCATGTCGAACGCCTCGGTGAAGATCAATGGAAGGTCCCCAGCGACATCGTCGAGCGCGGCCAGGCCTATGATCGCACCAGAGGTGGTGAGGGTCCGAGGATCACGACCCTCTCGCCGCAAAATCTTGAGCGACAGATTGCCAGTGACGCCGCCACCTGGCTCGATCGGGAACTAACGGCTCGGGAGCCTCTGGTCATCGCTGACGGCGGCTTTGGCCGCGATGTCAGGGACGCGCTCCATCGCCGCGCCGAGCACCTCGTCAAAATGGGTTATGCCACATTAAGACTAGGTACCATCCACGTCCCGGCTCAGGCAATCGCAAATCTTGAGCAGCGCGAGGTGGAGCGCGTCGGCCGTCAAATGGCTGCCGAGCGCGGCCTGACGTTCACGCCTAGCAAGGCGGGTGAATATGTCAGCGGCCGGCTCACTGGCGCTGCCTCTCTTGCAAGCGGACGTTTCGCTATGATCGAGGACGGGCTGGGCTTCCGACTGGTACCTTGGCAGCCGGTTCTCGAAAAGCGCATCGGTCAATTCATTACCGGCATTCGACGCGAGTCCGGCGGCATCGAATGGGAATTTGGAAGGAAACGTGGGTTGGGATTGTAACCGGGGGCGGGACTTGCACTGATTTGCGAGCGGTAGCGTCCGCCAAAATGAGCTTGATCCGATTTCTACGCTCCGATCCGAAGGCGTACGCCTGAAGGCGAATTCATCTTGAACGGTCGCGAACACCTTGCACCTTGCACTCATGTCTTCGACCAAGGTGCTTTGGGGCCAAACCTGCGTCGTGCTTGGCATCGTACTCCTGACGATGTGGGCGGCGACACAATGGGTTGCCTGGAAGTTGGGCTTTCAGCCGCGGTTGGGCCCACCATGGTTTGAGCTGGTTGATGGGTTGCCCATCTATTATCCACCGGCGTTTTTCTGGTGGTGGTACGCGTATGACGCCTACGCGCCAAGAATATTTCTGCAGGGCGCCTGCATCGCGGCATCGGGCGGCATCATCTCGATAGTCGTTGCCTTTGCAATGTCGATCTGGCGGGCGCGCGAGGCAAAGACGGCCGCGACCTATGGTTCGGCGCGTTGGGCGGCGGCTTCAGAACTGCGGGCCGCGCAGCTCATGGACCAGGATGGCGTCGTGCTCGGCCGGTTCGGCCGCCATTACCTTCGCCACAATGGACCAGAGCACGTCCTGTGTTTCGCGCCGACCCGGAGCGGCAAGGGCGTCGGCCTTGTCATTCCGACTCTGCTGACCTGGCCAGGCAGTTGTGTTGTTCACGATATCAAAGGAGAGAACTGGAATCTGACCTCAGGTTTTCGCGCCCGGCACGGCCGGGTCCTGCTGTTCGATCCGACCAACCGAAGCTCTGCCGCCTATAATCCACTTTTGGAGGTCCGCCGCGGAGAGTGGGAGGTCCGCGATGTCCAGAACATCGCGGATGTGCTCGTGGATCCCGAAGGAGCGTTGGAAAAGCGCAATCACTGGGAGAAGACAAGCCACTCGCTTCTGGTAGGCGCCATCCTGCATGTGCTTTACGCGGAGGAGGACAAGACACTCGCCGGGGTTGCCAATTTCCTGTCCGATCCGCGGCGGCCGATCGAGGTCACATTAAATGCCATGATGACGACAGCGCATCTTGGCGGATCCGGTCCACATCCCGTCATTGCCTCAGCCGCACGCGAGCTCCTGAACAAGAGTGAGAACGAGCGCTCTGGCGTCCTATCGACGGCGATGTCATTCCTCGGTCTCTACCGCGACCCCGTCATAGCGCAGGTGACGCGATGGAGTGATTGGCGAATCAGCGATCTTGTCGAAGCCAAGCGGCCAGCCTCGTTATATCTGGTCGTACCGCCGTCGGACATCAGCCGGACCAAGCCGCTGATACGCCTGATCCTCAATCAAATCGGCCGGCGATTGACGGAGGATCTGGATGCTCAAAGGCGTCGGCATCGGCTGCTGCTGATGCTGGACGAGTTTCCCGCTCTTGGGAGGCTCGACTTCTTCGAGTCGGCGTTGGCGTTCATGGCGGGTTATGGGCTGAAAAGCTTCCTGATCGCCCAGTCGCTCAATCAGATCGAGAAGGCCTACGGTCCGAACAATTCCATCCTCGACAACTGCCATGTCCGCGTCTGCTTCGCGAGCAACGATGAGCGGACCGCGCGGCGCATTTCGGATGCGCTGGGAATGGCCACCGAGCTGCGTGCCATGAAGAACTATGCTGGTCATCGGCTCAGTCCATGGCTGGGACACCTCATGGTATCAAGGCAGGAAACCGCGCGTCCCTTGCTGACGCCGGGTGAGGTCATGCAATTGCCGCCTGACGATGAGCTGATCCTGGTTTCTGGATGCTCGCCGATCCGCGCCAAGAAAGCGCGCTATTTCGAAGACGAGCGTTTCCGCGAGCGCGTCACGACTCCCGCGAAGCTTGATGAAAATCCAGGGCGTCGCGAGGCACGCCATGATGACTGGAGCGGCCTGCACCGGCCTGTCGCGGATATCGCTGAAGCCAGACCAATAGTTCAACACCAGCCTGCCGAAACTAGCAATGATCCAGCCAACGGTGGCCTCCGGCGGGAGCCGGAGCTTCTCCAACATGAAGAAGTCGCACCAGAACCCAGTCCAGCGAAGGCCGAATTCGATTTTGCTGACGAAGAGGCGGATGACGAGGTCCAACGCGCGGCGACATTGAGAAAGCAGGGGGCGGATATCGCCCGCCAGGCAGCGATGGATCCTGGCGACGGCCTCGGCCTATGAGCTAAGAGATGAGGACCAAACACACATTTCGTCTGCCGCCCGAGCTTGCAAGGCAACTCGCCGACTATGCCGGTCGAAAGCGGGTGCATCAGGCGTTCGTCGTCGAGACGGCACTGGCCTCGTTTCTGTCGCCCGACAATTCCGAGAGAATGGAAGCCGCTCTTGGAAAACGGCTTGACCGGTTGACGCGACAGGTCGAGCGGCTCGAACGTCATGTCACGATCTCCAATGAAGCGGTCGCTCTATTCGTGCGGTTTTGGCTGACCGCAACGTCGCCTGTACCTGAGGCCGCACTTCCTGCTGCGCAAGCCAAGGGGCGCGAACGTTACGAACGGTTTGTCGAGGCGTTGGCGCGAAGGCTGGCCAAGGGCCAGAGCCTGGCACAGGAAATATCAGTGGATGCCGAGCCGCACGGTAAGCAATCGAGCGAGCCTGGTTCGGCTTGATTGACCTCGCCATTCCTTTCTTTTGCTGCGCCAAACTACGATCGATATCTTCGTTCGCTTGAAAGCAACGCCGATGAGGCCTTTTTCTTATTTCGTTCAGGATTGATCACCTGATCTCGTGCCGGTCGGCCCGGTGCAAATGATCAGTGTGTCCTTGGCGAATAGGAAGATGGTCATGCAGCTCCAGAGCGAACTCGATATGCAGGCTAGCCACGCAGAAGTGGACGCTTCGCCGGTTTCCGCGCGTAGGCCTAAGCGGAGCCGCAAGGTGACCGTCAGGCTTACCGAGGAGCTGTATAATCGATTTTCCGCTGCAACTGAACGTCCTGGTGTCGGCAAGAGCATGGTCGTGGAAGCCGCCCTTGAACGCTTTCTGAGCGTAGCCCCCTCGATTGAAGATACCGTGAGGGACCGGTTTGACGACATGGACGATAAGCTCGATCGCCTTGAGCGAAACATGCGGATCATGGCGGAAACCGTCGCGCTGCATGCCCGGTATCACCTTTCAGTCATGCCATCGCTCCCGCAATCGCGGCAGCAGGAAGCGGCTCGTCTCGGCGACGAGCGCTTCAAGGTTCTGGCCGAGCAGGTCGACCGGCGGGTTCGGCAGGGCCAGCCTTTGATGCAGGAGACGATCGACCGCCTCGATTCCAGCGACTGCGAAGCCAACGAGATCTCGCGCCGCCAAAATCAGGTACACAGAGATCAGGGATCTGCTGCGGAAGAGGTTGATATCAATCCCGAATCGTTCGCTGCCGCCGGGGAGGGCGGCGGCAATATGTACTTTCGCGAGCGTCCAGGCGCGTTCAGCCGGCCCGCTTGATACTGCTGAATATGGAAAGCCTAACCCGCAGCCGAGACCTATCGATTCCGACTCAGAGTCGACAAGGGAGGCAGAGGTCTCCCAGAAGTCCCTACCTGCGAAGTGGTGCCTGATTTTCTCAGTCTTTCTGCCTTTCGCCGCGGGTTACTACCTTGCCTACCTGTTTAGGACGATCAATGCCGCGATATCGCCGGCATTGGCCTCCGACTTCGGGATTGACGCCGCAGAGATCGGGCTGCTCGCGTCGGTCTATTTCCTGGTCTTTGGCCTCGTCCAGATCCCAATAGGGGCATTTCTGGATCGATTTGGGCCGCGTCGAGTCCAGGGTGTGCTGCTGGTCATCGCGGCCGGCGGCGCTACGCTGTTCGGTACCGCATCGAGCTTTCCAGAGCTTCTTGTGGCGCGCACCATGATTGGACTCGGCGTTGCCGGCTCGTTGATGGCGGGACTGAAGGCCGTCGTCACCTGGTTTCCGAAAGAGCGCGTCGCGCTCATGAACGGCTGGATGATCATGTTGGGATCTCTGGGAGCGGTCACAGCCACGGCGCCAACCGATTGGTTGCTGAATTGGATTGGCTGGCGAAGCCTGTTCGAAGTCCTGACCATTGGGACGGTCGCGGTAGCTGGACTCATCTATATGATTGTTCCGGAACGGGTCGAGGATTCAGAGATCGTTACATCAGCTCTAAAGCCATTTACCTTGTGGTCGGTCTATTCAGATCCGCGATTCCTGAGGGTTGCACCGCTGTCGGCGGCCTGCATCGGCTCGTCTTGGGCGTTGCAGTCATTGTGGGCCGCAGCCTGGCTTACGGACGTAGAAGGATTCGACCAACAGAGCCGCGTCCATCAAATGTTCCTTATGGCGGTTGTACTTAGCTTTGGAGCCTTGTTTGTCGGTGCCATGGCCGATCGTCTACGCAAACACAACATAAGAACGGAAATCCTGTTGGCGGGCGTGGGAGGACTGTTCGCGGTGGCCGAACTTGCGCTGATTTTGCGCCTCCCGCTGCCGTCACTTCTGCCTTGGTCCATGGTGTCGATCGCCGGCGCCGCAACCGTACTAAGCTTCGCGGCCATCGCCGACTATTTCCCCAGGCAATTTGCCGCGCGCGCCAACGGCGCTCTCAACCTCTTGCACTTCGGCTGGGCGTTCTTGGTTCAATACGGCATTGGGATCGTGGTCGGACAATGGCCGTCTCAGGAGGGGCATTATCCGGTAGCCGCGTATCAGGCCGCATTCGGTCTCAGCGTTGCCCTTCAAACGGCCGCGTTGCTGTGGTTTGCGATGCCGTGGATACGTACGTTCGGCAAAAGTTTCTGCCGTCCGTTCGCGCGGCCGCCCAAAGCGCGCGGCATCCCGGCCGGATCCGGAAGGCCAGCCTTCGAGCGGCCCATTTTCGAGGCGTGTGACGGAGTGGATTGGTAAAGGGGCTGCGCGCACTATTGCCAGCATGTCCCCGCCTTCTGAGTGATTGGAACTGCTGCGTTCGCCTTTAGGAACTTTAAAGTGTCATCGTTGCGACTAGCAGACCGTGGACGAGAGCGCCAAATTCTGTTGCAAAGCAAATCGTCCTATCTGCTGTCTTCGGAGATGCGTTTGGCACCTAGCTATCATAAGAAGCTCCGCGGCATTGCCTTCTGGATCAACCCACCCGGTCGAACCGATGGCATCAGGGTAATTGTCACGCTGCAGGCGCTAGCCGGTTTGTCTGGGAAGAGAGACTACGCCGACCTCGAAGACGCGTGGGACGCGTTTGCAGCAGCTCATGATTTGATCGAGAGCGCAGCTCGCATAAAGTATGAGAGAATTAAAGACAGGATAGGCTTATTCGAAGGCACCCCCACCTTTTTGTTAATGACGGGTGACCGGATCTGATGACCAGGAGATGGAAAAGGGAGCTGCGAGAGTGCACAAAAGCGCATCTGGAGTCCAAATGGGCGCGTACGCATTTGTGGACGCCTCAAAGCAGCGTTTGGCCGACACTAACCTGGTCGAAGCTGGCAACATTTCGCTTAACTAAGTAGGCATCGGCGTGAAATAGACGTGAATGCGTAATCGAGAATTTATGCGAATTCTTTCCGTTTCTTGAGCCCTGCGAAATTGGTCGCGTTTCGATACCTCCTGCCGACCAAGTCCCCTCAATTTAGTCTAGCATGCCGGTCGACCGGTTTTGCTGCTTGCGCCGACCGCGTCGGTCTAAGGCGAAGACCGGAATGCCGCGACCCGAGATTTCCGATACCCGTCGTCGCGGCGGTCGCAGGTCCCTGCATGATCAGCCGGGTCGAATACGCGCGTACCTGCTAGGCCCATGATTAGGGTTTGCTTGAAGGCCCGCTCGGCGCCGGCGGATATCAAAGTAACAGGAGGTGTTCCGGTGATCAGCAGCGGTCGAACGCTTGGGCTGCCGTGCCAAAGCTCGAGGCCCACGTGTCCTCCGAGAGTCCAACCAACAACGTGATATTCAGAGAATCCGAGTTATCGACATGCGCAGCACGCGCGCGTAGCCGGAAAGCTGTAAGTAGCTATGGGCCTTTGGGCATCAACGAGCGCCCATGTTCCGGTAAGTCAGGGGCAACTGCGCAAGAGTACCGGTGGCGCATCGGAGGCAAAACAGTCTACACTTCCTCTTTAACTTATCTTCGATCATCATGCTCATTCATGCTATTTAGTCGCCTGGAAGCGAATAAGCTAATGACGAGACGCAATACCGCGATAAGAAAGACCGCCTTCGGGCCGGTTCAGATTGATGAGCAACAGCATACGCACTATAGCTATCGTTGATGACGATTCGAGCATACTGCAGAGTCTCGATCGCCTTTTGTCAGCACACGGTTTCCGCGTTCAGACATTTTCCTCGGCGGAATCATTTCTCGAAGAAATCGTTAAATCCGACGCGGATTGCCTGGTTTCAGACATCAATCTCGGAGGAATGTCAGGTATTGATCTTAAGCGGCGACTAACCTCATTTGGCATCGGTTTGCCTGTCATTTTCATGACAGCGGTTGATAGTTACGCTATCCGCCAGGAGGCATCTAATGTGGGCTGTATCGCTTACCTGAGCAAACCTTTTCCGGCAAAATTGCTGATTGATGCAATCGATAAAGTCCCATGAGAAGATCCGTTGCGCTAGCTAATTAGTTGAGCTTCAAGAGATCATTATATCACTATCGATGGACCGAGCTTTTTGTCCCGACGGCTACGTATGCCGCATTCCGGTACCGAAGCGAAAGAGCCCGTAAAATTACGGATAACTTGTTCTATGGTGCTACCTTACAACGCGCCCAGAGATAGACTCGCTCTTTGAACGAAAGTTTGACTTTTGTTCGAGAGGTAACTTCTTGGATCGGCAGCAACATTACGTACGAAATATTAAGGTGTCCGCGCGACGGTGACGCTGGCCATAGTCCTGCGACACGGTTTGGAAATGCCGGGAAGAAAGCTAACGACATCGCCTGGATCGATGCTGGCGGCGCTGGGGGCTCTGTTCTCAACCGCGATCATCGTGCTTTTTTTCGTCGATTTGCACGGTCGTTACTGGGACAGAATCGCGGCGGCGAAGACCGATGCCCAGAGCTTCGCGAAGATCCTGGCCGAGCATACGGTGCTCACGTTCGACGATATCGATAGAGTTCTGCTCGAAGCGGAAGTCATTCGTCAAAGAAGCCTGTCTAAAAAGGACATCGATCCGGGGGCGGCAAATGCGGCGCTGCGCCAACTGCAAAAAAGCTCGTCTATCCTAGTCGCCGTCGGCTGGACCGACGCGTCGGGAAACGTACTCGCTCATTCCTATGACCACACGCCTTCACGCCCCAACATTTCGGACATGTCCCATTTCATAGTCCAACGAGACCGAGCAGACGACGAATTATTCGTTGCGCCGCCATTTCGCTCGGCGGTCAGCGACAAATGGTTTTCGGCGGCGTCTCGCAGGCTGAACAACGAGGACGGCAGCTTTGCCGGTATCGTGACCGCTCCCTTCGATCAGTCCTACTTTACCAAAATTTATCGTTCCATCGATCTCGGCGCGGGCGGCTCCGTCGCGTTGGTGCATCGCGAGGGGCGGCTACTTGCCCGAGAGCCGGAAAATCGCGAGGCGCTCGGCTTGTCATTGGTGGGCAGCCCATTATTGACTAAGCATCTCCCAGTCTCGGAGACGGGAGCCTACGAGTTGGTAAGCCCAGTGGACGGCATAAACAGAATAGCCGGCTATCAGGCCGTGCGCGGATTGCCGCTGGTGGTCATGGTGACCTACGTCCGTAGCGAGGTGCTGAAGCCATGGTTTAGACACCTCTACACGTTCGGCTTGCTCGTTGTGGCCGCCGTTACCATCATCGCTTTCGGTACAGTTGTACTAGTGCGACAGACGAATACGCTTGCCTACAATACGCGGGCATTGG
>CADEDX010000042.1 GCA_902826195.1 uncultured Bradyrhizobium sp.
ATGTCGCGATGGATTCCGGGTTCGATGCTTGGCATCGCCGCGGAATGACCGAGAAATTGCGAAAATTCTTGTAAGTTGGAGCCGATCAATCCGGCGCGCGCAAGCGGTAACCGATGCCGGTCTCGGTCAGCACGAATTGCGGACGCTCGGGATCGACCTCGATCTTCTGGCGGAGCTGGCGGACATAGACGCGCAGATATTGCGCGTCCGTCAGCTCGTCCCAGAGCTCTTTCAGAAGAAAACGGTGAGTCAGCACCTTCCCCGCATGCTGCACCAGCACACGCAGCAAGTCATATTCCTTCGGCGAAAGCTTCACCTCGCGCTCGCCGACCTTGACGATGCGACGAACCAGATCGACGGAGAGATCGCCCGATCGAAACACCGGCCGCTCGCCCTGCACCTGCAGTTGGTGCCGCAGCGCGGCGCGCATCCGCGCCAGCAGTTCTTCCATGCCGAACGGCTTTGTCAGGTAGTCGTCGGCGCCGAGGTCGAGCGCCTGGACCTTGCCGGCCTCGTCGCCGCGGCTCGACAGCACCACGATCGGCACGCTTTCGTTGCGGCCGCGAATCATGCGCAGCAGCTCATGCCCCTGGATATCGGGGAGCCCGAGATCGAGGATGATAAGCGCCGGCCCCTCGGCCAGTTTTTCCAGCGCCAGCTTGCCGTTGGAGGCCTCGAGAATGTCGTAGCCTTGCGTGCTCAGCCCCATCCGCAACAGCTTGCGGATCGGCGGCTCATCGTCGATGACCAGAACCTTGATCGCGGTGGCGTTCATGCGGCGGTATCCAGCGCGCTGTGGGCCGCCGGCACCGGCAGCCGAATTGATATCACCGCCCCGCCTCGATCGGTGCGATTGGCCGCCGAGATCGTGCCATGCATGGCCTCGACAAAGCCGCGCGAGATCGCCAGGCCAAGGCCTGTGCCCGGGCGAACGTGATCCCCCTTCTGCGCGCGATAAAACTTGTCGAACACGCTTTCCAGTTCGTGCTCTGGAATGCCGTGCCCCTCGTCGGCGACCTGAAGCAACACCGACTCCCGATCTCGCATACCCCTGATCGAGATCGTGGTTCCGGCAGGCGCATATTTGGCGGCGTTGTCGAGCAGGTTGAACAGCACCTGTTCGAACAATACCGCGTCGAGTTCCAGCATCGGCAGATCGGGACCGAGCTCCAGCGACACCTTGTGATGCACGAGGATCTTGCCGGCGCGGCGCAGCGCGCTGCCGACGATCTCACCGAGATCGTGCAACGCAGAGTTCGGCACGATCGCGCCGGATTCGAGTTTTGTCATGTCGAGCAGATTGGCGATGAAGCGGTTGAGCCGCTCGGATTCGTCGATCATGGTGGCGATCAGTTCGCTCTTTTGCGCATCGCTGAGGTCGGCGCCGAGATCGCGCAAGGTGGAGGCGGCGCCAAGCACCGAGGCCAGCGGCGTCTTCAAATCGTGCGAGATCGAGGTCAGCAGCGCGCCGCGCAGCCGGTCGGATTCCACCGTGCGCTTGACCCGGTCCATATCCTCCACCAGGAGCACCCGCTCGATCGCCAGCGCGCCCTGATCGACCAGCGCATCCAGCAGGCGGCGCTGATCCGGCGTCAGCAAGGGACCAGTGCGGTCATCGTCGATGCCGATGACGCCGATCGCGCCGCGTCCGGTCCGCATCGGCAACAAGAGCCGCTTCGCGCCGGGCAGCGTGTCCGAGCCGCGCCCGGCCGGCCGGTCGTTGCTCCAGGCCCAGTTGGCGGCGGCGAGATCTGCCTGGTCGAGTTGATCTTCCGGCGGATAGCCGCTCTTGACCGTCAGCACGCCTTCCTCGGGCAACAGCAGCACGACGCGGACCTTGAGCATCAACGCTGTCTGGTAGGCAGTCGCCCACAACACGTCGTCGAGCGTCGCGGTTCCTGCCAGCTTGCGGCTGAAGGCGTAGAGCGATTCCGTGGTCCGCACCCGACCGATGGCAGTATCGGCCTGCGAGCGCACCCGCGCCGCGACATTGGAGACCAGCAGCGCAATCACCATGAAAAAAAAGAACGCCGCCACGTTGGTCGGATCGGTGATGGTGAACGTATAGACCGGTGGCAGGAAGAAGAAGTTGTAGCACAACGACGCCGCGACGCTGGCCAGCAGCGACGGCCACAGCCCGAACCGTGCGGCGACGGCGACCACGGCGGTGAGAAACACCAGATCGACGTTTTCGATGCCGCCGAACAGCGGCTGGATCAGTTGCGCGGCGGCAAGCCCGATCGCGACGAACAGCAGCGCCATCGCATAGGGCCGCGCCGCGAATGGCTCTCGCCGCGCCGCGGTCTGTACGGCCGTCTTCGCCACTCCCCGGTCATCGCCGGCAATCACGTGTACGCTGATGTTGCCGGCCCGCCGCACGAGATCGTGCACCACCGAACCGTGTATCAATTCAAACCACCAGGAACGCGTCGACTTGCCGATGACGATCTGCGTGACGTTGTTGGCGTGGGCGAAATGCATAAGGTCGTCGGCGATGCGACGGCCCACGCCAGGAATGGTCAATGCCTCACCCCCGAGCGCTTCGGCAAGCCGCATGGTGTCGGCCAGGCGGTCACGCTCCTCGTCGGTCAATTGCAGGCTACGCCGCGTCTCGATGCTGATCGCGGTCCACGGCGCGTGCAACCGGTCCGCCAGCCGCTTGGTAGAGCGCACCAGCCCTGCGGCGCGCTGGTCATCGCTGACGCAAACCAGTATCCGCTCGCCGGCGGCCCACGGCCCATCGATCGCATTGGCCTGCATATGGACGAGCAACTGCTCATCGACCCGCTCGGCGGTGCGCCGCAACGCCAGTTCGCGCAGCGCCGTTAGGTTGCCCGGCGAGAAATAATGCTCCAGCGCCCGCTCGGCCTGTTTGGGGACGTAGACCTTGCCTTCCTTCAACCGCTGGATCAGGTCATCGGGCGTGAGGTCGATCAGCTCGATGGCATCGGCGCGGTCGAACACCCTGTCCGGCACGGTCTCGCGCACGCGCACATGGGTGATCTGGGCGACCACGTCGTTGAGGCTTTCGATGTGCTGGATATTGACGGCGGTGTAGACGTCGATACCGTGGGACAGCAACTCCTCGACGTCGAGATAGCGCTTGGGATGGCGGCTGCCAGGGGCGTTGGTATGGGCAAGTTCGTCGACCAGCGCGATCTGCGGCCGCCGCGCGATCAGCGCGTCGAGGTCCATCTCCGCGAGCGTCTGCTCCTTGTATGTCAGCCGCCGGCGCGGCAGCACCTCGAGGCCTTCCAGCAGCGCTTCGGTTTCCGCCCGGCTATGGGTCTCGACCACACCGACGACGACATCCACGCCGGCTTTCTTCCGGGCATGGGCGCTCTGCAGCATCTCGTAGGTCTTGCCGACGCCGGGCGCGGCGCCGACAAAAATCTTGAGCTTGCCGCGGCCTTCCTCGCGCCGGGCCGCTTCCAGGAGGGCTTCCGGCGACGGACGCTGTTCAGGATCGCGACGGGTCTGCACCATACGGCCATATAGTCCTCACCCCGCGGTGGGCCTAGCGGCCCTCATTTCGAGGCCTCATCCAAGGCCAGATTCAAGGCCAATATGTTAACGCGCGGTTCCCCGAGCAATCCAGCCATGCGGCCTTGCGTATGCTGTACGACCAGCTCGCGGATCCGAGCTTCCGGCAGGTTGCGGGCGTTGGCTACCCTTGGGACCTGAAACAGCGCGCCCTCCGGGGAGATATCGGGATCGAGCCCGCTGCCGGAGGAGGTGACGAGGTCAACCGGTACGGGCGTGGACGGATTTTCGGACTTCAGCTTCTCGACGTCGTCCTTGATCCTGTCGGCCAACGCCTTGCTGGTCGGACCGAGGTTGGAGCCGCCGGAATTAGCCGCATTGTAGGGTGTCGAAACGGTCTTGGAGGAATCGGCGGGGTCCGGCGCCAGGGTCGCCGACGGGCGGCCGTGGAAATATCTGTCTTCCTTGAAGTCCTGCCCGATCAGGGACGAGCCGATGATCTTGCCGTCCTTCTCGATGAGACTGCCTTGCGCCTGCTTCGGGAAGATCGCGCCGGCGATCGCGGTCATGGCCAGCGGATAGGCTAGGCCGGTGATCGCGGTGAGCAACAGCAGGATGAGGATGGCGGGACGGATTTCTCTAAGCATTGTGTGTCTCCGTAAGTGAACCCGTCATTGCGAGCAGCGAAGCGACGAAGCAATCCAGCCTTTCTTCGCGTGTTGATATGGATTGCTTCGCTTCGCTCGCGATGACGACGTTAGGCCAGATGCAAGGCAGCCACGACAAGATCGATGGCCTTGATGCCGATAAAGGGAACGACGATGCCGCCGAGGCCGTAAATGAGCAGGTTACGGCGCAACAGCGCCCCGGCCCCGACGGCGCGATAGGCAACGCCTTTCAGCGCCAGCGGGATCAGCGCGATGATGATCAGCGCGTTGAAGATGATCGCCGACAGGATCGCGCTTTGCGGGCTGGCGAGGTGCATGACGTTGAGCACCTCGAGCTGCGGGTAGAACGCCAAAAACATCGCCGGGATGATGGCAAAGTATTTGGCGACGTCGTTGGCGATCGAGAACGTGGTCAGTGCGCCGCGCGTCATCAACAACTGCTTGCCGATCTCGACCACCTCGATCAGCTTGGTCGGGTTGGAATCGAGGTCGACCATGTTGCCGGCCTCGCGGGCAGCCTGCGTGCCGGTGTTCATGGCGACGCCGACGTCAGCCTGGGCCAGCGCGGGAGCGTCGTTGGTGCCGTCGCCGCACATCGCGACCAGCTTGCCTTTTGCTTGTTCGTCGCGGATCAGCTTCAGCTTGTCCTCGGGGGTCGCCTGCGCAAGGAAATCGTCGACACCCGCCTCGGCCGCGATGGCAGCTGCGGTCATCGGATTGTCGCCCGTGATCATCACCGTGCGGATGCCCATGCGGCGCAATTCGGCAAAACGCTCGCGGATGCCACCCTTGACGATATCTTTGAGGTGGATGACGCCGAGCAGGCGGCCATCCTTCGCCACCGCCAGCGGCGTGCCGCCCTGCTTGGCGATCTCGTCCGCGATGCTCTTGAGTTCGCGGGCCACATCCGAATCGATGGCCGGCTGCATGGCGCGAACCGCATTGCCGCTGGCCATGGTCTGGGCGGTGTCGCCGCCGACATAGCTCAGGATGGCATCCACCGCTCCCTTCCGCACCGAAGAGGATCCGGCGTCGATGCCACTCATGCGGGTTTGCGCGGTGAAGGGCACGAAGGTCGCCGAAAGCTCCTTCATGTCTCGGCCGCGGATACCGTATTGCTCCTTGGCGAGCACCACGATCGAACGACCTTCCGGCGTTTCGTCGGCGAGCGAGGCGAGCTGGGCCGCGTCCGCCAGTTCCTGCTCGGTGACGCCGCGCACGGGACGAAACGCCGTGGCCTGGCGGTTACCGAGCGTGATGGTGCCGGTCTTGTCCAGCAGCAGCGTATCGACGTCACCCGCTGCCTCGACCGCGCGGCCGGACATCGCCAACACGTTGAAGCGCACCAGGCGGTCCATGCCGGCAATGCCGATGGCCGACAGCAACGCGCCGATGGTGGTCGGGATCAAGGTCACGAACAGCGCCACCAGCACCACTACCGAGATCGAGCCGCCGGCATAGGCCGCGTAGCTCGGGATCGTCACGGTCGCGAACACGAAGATAATGGTCAGGCCGGCGAGCAGGATGTTGAGGGCGACCTCGTTCGGCGTCTTCTGCCGCTCGGCGCCTTCAACCAGGCGGATCATGCGGTCGATGAAGGTCGAACCCTGCGCGGCCGTAATGCGCACGCGAATCCAGTCCGACAATACCTGCGTGCCGCCGGTCACCGCCGAGCGGTCGCCGCCGGATTCGCGGATTACAGGCGCAGACTCGCCCGTGATCGCCGCTTCGTTGACGGAGGCGACGCCCTCGATCACCTCGCCATCGGACGGGATATTGTCACCGGCCTCGACCAGCACGACGTCGCCGACCTTGAGCGCGGTGCCGGGCACGAGACGGTAAGTCTTGTCCGCGCCGGTGAGCAGCTTGGCCTGGCTCTCGGTACGGGTCTTCTTCAGCGACTCGGCCTGCGCCTTGCCACGGCCCTCGGCGACCGCTTCCGCTAAATTGGCGAACAGCACCGTGAACCACAGCCACAGGATGATCTGGAAGGCGAAGGCAAGGCCCTCACCGCCCATCACCAGATTGCGCAGAAAGATCACGGTGGTCAGCGCGGCGACGATCTCGACCACGAACATCACGGGATTTTTGATCATTAGCCGCGGATCGAGTTTGGTGAATGCCGCGCGGATCGCGGGCACGACGATTTTGGGATCGAGCATTGCCGAAGCCGTGGTCTTTTTCTGCAGTTTCATGGTTTCCATGGAGGTCGCTCCTGGTGGCTTCGATCAGAACAGGGTGTTGGCATTCATCGCGAGGTGCTCGACGATCGGCCCGAGCGCCAGCGCCGGGAAGAAAGTCAGACCGCCGATGATCAGGATCACGCCGACGACGAGGCCGACGAACAGACCGCCGGTGGTCGGCAGCGTGCCGGCCGACGGCGGGATCGATTTCTTGGCCGCCAGCGAGCCTGCCAGCGCCATCGCCGGCACGATCATGAAGAAGCGGCCGACGAACATCGAAGTGGCGAGCGTCAGATTATAGAAGAAGGTGTTGCCGGTCAGGCCGCCGAAGGCCGAGCCGTTATTGCCGGTCGCCGACGTGAAAGCGTACAGCACCTCGGTAAAACCATGAGGACCGGAATTGGCCATCGACGCCACCGCCGAGGGCAGCACCACGGCGACCGCGGTCCAGCCGAGATACATCAGCGGCAGCACCAGGATCGCGAGCATCGCCATCTTGACCTCGCGGGCCTCGATCTTCTTGCCGACATATTCCGGCGTGCGACCGACCATCAGGCCGGCGACGAAGATCGCCAGCACAACGAACAGCAGCATGCCATAGAGGCCGGCGCCGACGCCGCCGACGATGATCTCGCCGAGTTGCATGTTGATCAGCGGAATCATGCCGCCAAGCGCAGTGAATGAATCATGCATCGCATTGACCGCGCCGCAGGACGCGGCGGTGGTGATGACCGCAAACAGCGAGGAAGCGACGATGCCGAAGCGGACTTCCTTGCCTTCCATGTTGCCGCCGGTCAGCCCGAGGCTGGTCAGCAGCGAGGTGCCGTTGGCTTCGGCCCAGTAGGTGATCGCAACGCCCGACAGGAACAGCACGCCCATCACCGCGAGGATCGCCCAGCCCTGCCGCTGGTCGCCGACCATGCGGCCGAACACATTGGTCATAGCCGCGCCGAGCGCGAAGATCGAGATCATCTGCACGAAGTTCGACAGCGCGGTGGGATTCTCGAAGGGATGCGCCGCATTGGCATTGAAAAAGCCGCCGCCATTGGTGCCGAGCATCTTGATGGCGACCTGCGAAGCGACGGGACCGACCGCGATGGTCTGCTTCGCACCTTCCAGCGTGGTGGCCTCGACATAGGCGCCAAGCGTCTGCGGCATGCCCTGCCAGACCAGAAATAGCGAATAGACGATGCAGATCGGCAGCAGGACATAGAGCGTGCAGCGTGTCACATCGACCCAGAAATTGCCGATGGTGCGCATCGAGGAGCGGGAGAAGCCGCGGATCAACGCCACCGCCAGCGCAATGCCGGTCGCAGCAGAAAGGAAGTTCTGGTGCGTCAGCCCGAGCATCTGCGTGAGGTACGACAGCGTGCTCTCGCCGCCGTAGTTCTGCCAGTTGGTGTTGGTGAGGAAGGAGATCGCCGTGTTGAAGGACAGATCCGGGGCCACCGCCGATTGATCGGCGGGATTGAGCGGCAGCACGGCCTGCACCCGCATCAGGCCATAGATGATGAGGAAGCCGCCGACATGGAACAGCAGCATGGCGACCGTATAGGTCAGCCAGTGCTGCTCGCGCGTCTCGTCGACGCCACCGGCCCAGTAGAGCCCGCGTTCCACCGGGCGCAGGACCGGCGAGAGAAAGGTCGCCTCGCCGCTGAAGACGCGGGTAATGTACCCGCCGAGCGGCTTTGCGAGCGCGACGACGATGGCGCAGTACAGGAGAATTTGAATCCAGCCGATGACGGTCATGGTGAAAGCCCTTCACGATTTCTTTTTTGCAGGCAGCAGCAGGTGAACCAGCGACAGCAGCAGCGCCGCGGTGACGACAAACGCCAGAACGACTTCGGCCAGCGTCATCATGGCGCTCAAAAGCGCTCCGGCCGCAGCAGGGCGTAGGTCAGGTAAAACAACAGACCGAGCGATACGAGGCCGGCGAGCGAGTAGTCGAAGATCATGGTCTTGCTCCATTACAGCCGTTCGCAGGCATAGGCGTAGCCGATGCCTGCCACGAAGAAGCCGAAAACGAGCGCCAGCATGAGAATGTCCAGCATGGGAATGTTCCTGTGCGTCGTGGCCGCGAGCCGATGCACGGCTTTCGCGTCTTGCCGGGCTGAAGTGCCACCGGGCGCATAGGTTTTCGAGGCGGAAGCCATGGCGACGTTATAGGAATCTCATAAAGATCGCCGCCACCGTCGTTCCTGCGAATGCAGGAACCCGTAGCCACCGGCGGCTATTTTGCGGATGACCTCAGCCCTCGTTTAGAGAGCAGCGCGGTATGGATTCCTGCGGTCGCAGGAACGACGTAACGGGGCGACTGCCGCACCCGCCCCTATGGAACGCCTATTTCTTCGTCCCTCGCATCCCCTCGTTTTCAAATGCCGATCTGGCCAAGTCTTCCGGTACGGCCGCAATATTGGCCGCACTAGATGCGAGATGCGCCATGTCGAAACTCCAGGAGCAAACGATTCCCGAAACCCTCGCCGATGAGCTTCGCGATGGCTGTGGAGTCACGCGTGAATTGCTGTCGGATATCATCAGCGAGACTTGCCGACGCTTTCCTGAACGCAACGTCAAAGCCGCCCGTGTCGCTCGGCTGATACAGGCGCAGGCATGGATCGATGCTGCGCTGGCATTGATCGATCTGGAACTGCCGCAATGGCAAGTCCGGCGCCTCGTCCATGACGACGGCGAATGGCACTGCGCGCTGTCGCGCCAGCGCGAAATGCCGGATTGGCTGGATCAATCGATCGAGACCCACCACGCCGACATGGCGCTGGCGATCCTGAGCGCGTTCCTCCAGGCCCGGCGCGTCGGCGCGGTATCCGAACCGGCCAGCGTACCTGGTGCGCTGCGGCGTAACGCGGCCGTCTACGAACCGCTCTGCTGCGAGAATTTCGCCTGATGGCTGCGCCAGCGGGAGCCGCTGGACGGATGATTATGCCGGCACAACAGGGTTAACGCGGCTACTTCACAGTGGCCGGAACGGCCGTGTTCGTGTACACGGCATTTTGTTGCCGATTCTGGCGCGCTGGCCGATTGCGGGCCGACGGGCTTTCCGGACGCGAACCGGGTACCCACCCTGCGCCGGAACCGATAGGATCGGAAAGCCGACGATCCGTCAGATGGATAGGTATCATGACTGCCATATCGGCGAACCGCAGAATCGTCCCCTTCCTGATCTTTCTCGCCTGTGGCGTGGCGCTCGCGCTCGCCATCCAGTACGGACTCCGCCAACAGGCGGTCGACACCAGCGCCGCGCCCGCGATGTCAAAGTCCGCGTCGAACACGCGCGAGCAGAGTCCCGCCCCGCTCTCCAAGGCACAGGCGGAAACCAAGGCCGTGGTGGACGCATTGATCGGAGCGCCGCCGGCGCCTGAGAGCAACGACGGGATACCGACCTTCGACGTTGCCAGGATCGAACCCACAGGCGAAACCGTCGTCGCCGGCCGGGCAGCGCCGGGCGCAACCGTGGAACTGCTGCGCGACGGCGAAGTGCACGATCGCGCGGTCGCCGATAAGTCCGGGCAATTCGTCATCGTCCCGCCAAAACTTCCGCCGGGAACGTACGACCTGACGCTGCGTTCAAAAGCGCCCGATGGCAAGGTGACCACTTCCAGGCAGCGCGTGACGGCGGCGCTGGAGCCGAGGTCAACCGAAAAGCCGGTCGTGGCGCTGATGACGCCGGACAAGCCGACCGTCGTGCTGTCGCAGCCGGAAGCGGCCAAGCCGGGAACGGGCGCGCTGGTCGTGGAAACGGTCGAGATTGAGCCGGGCGGCAAATTCCACGTCAGCGGCCAGGCCCGCCCCGGTGCCGCGCTGAGGCTCTATCTCAACGACAGTTTTATCACGTCGGTAACCGCCGGCACGGATGGGCGCTTTGCGGTCACGATCAACGAGGGCGTTGCGCCGGGGAACTACCGTGTCCGGCTGGACGAAGCGTCGGGCTCCGGCGCCGTGCGCGCCCGCGCGGAAGTGCCGTTCACCGCGCCAGAGACCACCGCGTCGGTATCGGCGCAGGCGGCAAAGCGCCCGGACTCGGCCGCTTCCCAACAGCCGCAGCTGGCGGCCGCAGGGACCACCGTCGTGCCGGATAGCGGCTCGCCGTCCTCCGCCGTGGTGGTGCCGAAAATCGCCACGACCACGGTTACGCGCGGCGACAGCCTCTGGCGCCTCAGCCAGACCTCGTACGGCGCCGGCATGCGCTATGCGGTGATCTACAAGGCGAACAAGGAACAGATCCGCAATCCGAACCTGATCTATCCCGGCCAGGTTTTCGTCGTTCCGGCGAAGTGACGAGCGGCGTTGAGGCCGCTCGGGCCGTCATTGCGAGCGTAGCGAAGAAATCCATCTCACGGTGAAGAAAGAATGGATTGCTTCGTCGCTTCGCTCCTCGCAATGACGGAGGATCAGTGGAGAACACGCCCTACTCCGCCGCCGACTGCAACTCCACCCTCGCCGCGCGCACCGCGCAGAACTTGAATTCGGGAATTTTTCCGAACGGGTCGAGCGCCGGATTGGTCAGCAGGTTCGCCGCTGCCTCCGCGTAGCAGAACGGCATGAAGATCATGTTTTCAGGGACGTCGCGGTCGGAGCGCACCTTGACCTCGACTGCGCCGCGGCGCGTCTCCAGCCTGATGAAATCGCCGGGCCAGACGCTGAGCCTGCGCATGTCCTTTGGCGACATGAATGCCACCGCTTCCGGCTCGATCTGATCGAGCACGGATGCGCGGCGGGTCATCGAACCGGTGTGCCAGTGTTCCAGCACGCGGCCCGTCGACAGCACCATCGGATATTCGGCGTCGGGCACCTCATCGGGCGCGATCACCTTCGCCGGCACGATCTTGCCCCGGCCGCTCGCGGTCGGGAAACCGGTGGTGAAGATGATCTCGTTGCCGGGCTTGTCGGAGGCATCGACCGGATAGGTCACCGCGCCCTCGCGCACCAGGCGGTCCCAGGTGATGTTCTTCAATGACGGCATCACCTGCGTCATCTCGGTAAACACCTCGGCCGGGCCGTCGTAATCCCAGGGCAGCCCCATGCGCTTGCCGATCTCCTGGATGATCCAGAGATCCTGCCGCGCATCGCCGGGCGGCTTGATCACCTCGCGCGCGAGCTGCACGCGGCGGTCGGTGTTGGTGAAGGTGCCGCTCTTCTCGGCAAACGCCGAGGCCGGCAGGATCACGTCGGCGTGGAACGCAGTTTCGGTGACGAACAGATCCTGGACGACGAGGTGGTCGAGCATGGCGAGCGCGCCGCGCGCATGCTGCAGATCGGGATCCGACATCGCGGGGTTCTCGCCCTCGATATACATGCCGGTGATTTCGCCGGCGTGGATCGCGTTCATGATCTCGACCACGGTCAAGCCGCGCACGGGATCGATGTCCTGATGCCAGAGCTTTTCAAAGGGCTCGCGCAGATCGGTGCGGCCGACCGGCTGGTAGTCCGGCAAGAACATCGGGATCAGGCCGGCGTCGGAGGCGCCCTGCACGTTGTTCTGGCCGCGCAGCGGATGCAGGCCGGTGCCGGGACGGCCGACCTGCCCCGTCGTCAGCGCCAGCGCAATCAGGCAGCGCGCGTTGTCGGTGCCGTGAATGTGCTGGCTGATGCCCATGCCCCAGAAGATGATCGAGGCCTGCGAGCGGGCATAGGTCCGCGCCACTTCCTTCAGCGTCTCGGCGGGGATGCCGCAGATCGCTTCCATCTTCTCCGGCGGGAAATCCTTGATGCGCTCGGCGAGTTCGTCAAAGCCCTCGGTGTAGCCCGCGATATATTGCTGGTCGGTCAGCCCTTCGGTGATGATGGTGTGCAGCATCGCATTCAGCATGGCGACGTCGCTGCCGGGCTTGAAGGCGAGATGCTTCCAGGCGTGGCGCGACAGCGTCTGCCGGCGCGGGTCCATCACGATCAGTTTTGCGCCGCGCTTGGCCGCGTTCTTGATGTAGGTCGCAGCCACGGGATGGTTCACGGTCGGGTTGGCGCCGATCACGATGATGACTTCGGCATCCATGGCGGCCGCGAAAGGCGCCGACACCGCGCCTGAATTCAGCCCTTCCATCAGCGCCGCCACGGATGAAGCGTGGCACAGCCGCGTGCAGTGATCGACATTGTTCGAGCCGAATCCGGTGCGCACCAGTTTCTGGAACAGGTATGCCTCTTCGTTCGAGCCTTTGGCGGAACCGAAACCCGCCAGCGCCTTGACGCCCTTTTCGTCGCGAATCTTCACGAGACCCTTGGCAGCGATATCGAGCGCCTCTTCCCACGAGGCTTCACGGAAATGCGTGAACGGGTTAGCCGGATCGACCTGGTCGTTGGCGTCCTTCTTCGCATTCGGCAGCCGCACCAGCGGCTTGGTCAGGCGATGCGGGTGGTGGATGTAGTCGAAACCAAAACGGCCCTTGACGCAGAGCCGGTTGTGGTTGGCCGGTCCGTCACGGCCCTCGGCATAGATGACCTTCTCGTCCTTGACCTGATAGGTGACCTGGCAGCCGACGCCGCAGAACGGGCACAGCGAGTCGACCTTCCGGTCGGCATAGGTCACGCGGGTCTGGTTCTCGTCCAGCATCACCGAGGGCATCAGAGCACCGGTCGGGCAGGCCTGCACGCATTCGCCGCAGGCCACGCAGGTGGACTCGCCCATCGGGTCGTCGAAGTCGAACACGATCTTGGCTTCGTGGCTGCGATAGGCCATGCCGATGACGTCGTTGACCTGCACCTCGCGGCAGGCGCGCACGCACAGGCCGCACTGGATGCAGGCGTCGAGATTGACGCTCATCGCCGGATGGCTGGAATCGCCCTGCCAGCGCTCGGCAGCCGGGAAACGGCTCTCGGTCACGTCGACCTTCTCGGCCCAGTGCCAGAACTTCGAATCCGGATCGTGCGAGGTCTCGCGCGCCGGCTGGTCGGCGACCAGAAGCTCCATCACCATCTTCCGCGCGGCGACCGCGCGCGTGCTCTCGGACTTCACTTTCATGCCGACGGTCGGCGTGCGCTTGCAGGACGCAGCCAGCACGCGCTCGCCCTCGATCTCGACCATGCAGGCGCGGCAATTGCCGTCAGGCCGGTAGTCCGGCTCCGGCGAATAGCAGAGATGCGGAATTTCCTTACTGTGGCGCTTTGCCACCTGCCAGATCGTCTCGCCGGCATTGGCCTCGACCTGCTGGCCGTCGAGTTCGAATTGGATCTTGGTCATTCCGCGGCCTCTTTCGGCACAAATTCTTCCGGAAAATACTTAATCACCGACGTCAGCGGGTTCGAAGCCGCCTGTCCGAGCCCACAGATCGAGGCATCGCGCATCGCCTGGCTCAACTGGTCCAGCAGTTCGCGGTTCCAGACCGGACGCTCCATCAGGATCGCCGCTTTCTCGGTGCCGACCCGGCACGGCGTGCACTGGCCGCAGCTTTCATCCTCGAAGAACTTCATCAGATTCAGCGCCGCGCCCTTCACGCTGTCCTGCTCGGACAGGATGACGACGGCGGCGGAGCCGATGAAACAGCCGTATTTTTCCAGCGTGCCAAAATCGAGCGGGATGTTGTTCATCGAGGCCGGCAGGATGCCGCCCGAAGCGCCGCCGGGAAGGTAGGCTTGGAAGGTGTGTCCATCCGCCATGCCGCCGCAAAACTCATCGATCAGTTCGCGCACGGTGACGCCGGCCGGCGCCAGCTTCATGCCGGGATTTTTCACACGGCCAGAGACCGAGTAACTGCGCAAGCCGTGGCGGTCGTTGCGGCCATGGCCTTTCCACCAGTCGGCGCCCTTCTCGACGATGTCGCGCACCCACCACAGCGTCTCGATATTGTTGATCAGCGTCGGCAGGCCGAACAGGCCAACCTGGAACGGATAAGGCGGCTTGTGCCGCGGCAGGCCGCGCTTGCCCTCGATGGATTCCAGCAGCGAGGATTCCTCGCCGCAGATATAAGCGCCGGCGCCGCGGCGCATGTGCAGCACGGGACCGCCGGGCGGCAGTTTTGCGATTTCGCGTTCGAGGATTTCGCGCGACGCCGGATATTCGTCGCGGAGATAAATGTAGACGTCAGTCGCCTCGACCACATGGGCGCCGATCAGCATGCCCTCGAGGAATCGGTGCGGATCGGTTTCGAGATAGAAGCGATCCTTGAAGGTGCCGGGCTCGCCCTCGTCGCCATTGATCGCCATCAGGCGCGGACCGGGCTCGCCGAGCACCGCGCGCCATTTGCGCCCGGTCGGAAAACCGGCGCCGCCGAGCCCGCGCAGCGAGGCGTCGTCGAGCGGCTTCAGCAAATCCTCTTTCGTCATCGCGCCGGAGCGCAGACGATTAAGCAGCTTGTAGCCGCCATCGGCCACGTAGGCGTCGTAGCCGATATGGTGGGGCAGATGCGCGTGGGTGTCGCCGGCCTTGGCGGCGGCGAGCACATTCGTCACCGTGGCATGATCGACGAAGTGATGACCGACTTCAGCGGCAGGCGCCGTGTCGCAGCGGCCGACACAGGGCGCGCGCACCACGCGAATGCCGGGGCCTGCCTTGTCCTGCAACTCATGCAGCAGCTTTTCCGCACCCATCATCGCGCAGGTCAGCGAATCGCAGACGCGGATGGTCAGCGATGCGATGTCGGGCTCGCCCTCCTTCACCACATCGAAATGCGCGTAGAAGGTCGCGGTCTCGAACACTTCCGCAAATGACAGCTTCATCTCGTCGGCCAGCGCGGCGAGATGCGCCGCCGAGATCTGGCGGTACTTGTCCTGGATCAGGTGCAGGTGCTCGATCAGGAGATCGCGCCGCCGCGATCGGTCGCCGAGCAAAAGCTCGATCTCATGGGCGGCGGTCGGATCAACCTGACGGCCCTTCGGCGTTGCCTTGGCGCGCTTCCGGCCAGCGCCCGGGTGTTCGAACGAACGGACCGTTTGTACGTCATGGACAGTCATGGTTGGCGTCTCGTTCTACGGACTTGAACTGGATCGACTCTAATCTCTGGCATACCAGATGCCAATAGAATTGTAGCGTCCTGACAAGCATTTAAGCCGCGGCTGGATGTGGGTGCGCGCGCACATCCGCGGCTAGTCTTCGCTCGCGACGGCCTTGCCCGGCAGCCCGATGAGACCGCGAAATGACCGCAAGATCAATAAAGCGATCCCATGTTGCGATTGCGAACACCTATCGACCGCCATTTTGGCGAGGTTCGCCACGCATTAATGGCCGTGAGCCGCCCGGACGGTCAGGCAGCTACGGGACCGTCAGCCTTTTCGATCAAAAACACGATGCGGTCCTGGCTGCGTTCGGTGATTTCGACCTTGTCGCCGGTCTCGCGAATGAGGTTCGGGATGTCGATCACCGCGAGCGGATCGGTGCAGAGCACTTCCAGCCGGTCGCCGGGCGGCAGCTTCTTCAGCGCCTTGCGGGTTTTCAATGCCGGCAGCGGGCATTTTAGCCCGGCAAGATCGAGTTTGGTCGTGGTCATGTTCCGAACATGGCGAAGCGAACCCGCACCGTCAACGGACATCAGTTGATGAGGCCGGCATAGGACAGGAAGCCGATCATATCGCCGGGCGTGACCTCCGTGACCTCCTCGCCGAGTTCAACCAGCCCGTCGGTGTCTGCCAGCGAAGACAATAGTCCCGCCCCCTCGCGCGGAAACTTCACCGCTTCCAGCGCGCCGTCCACGGCCTTGCGCAGGGTGACGCGGACATATTCGCGGCGGGCGATTTTCTTCTTGTAGCTGAAGGCGGCGCGCACCGGCAGCGGCAGCAGCGGTTCCGGCCGCGCGCCTGAAAGCGCCAGAACCGTCGGCCGCACCACGTGGACAAAGGTGACAAAGCTCGCCACGGGATTGCCGGGCAGGCCGATGAACGGCGTGCCACCGATGATTCCCATGGCGACGGGGCGCCCCGGCTTGATCGCCATCCGCCACAGCACCAGCCGGCCGACACTTTCGACGCTCGCCTTGACGTGATCCTCCTCGCCGGTCGAAACGCCGCCGGTGGTGAGGATCAGATCGTTGGTGCCGGCAACGTCCTGCAGCGCGCGCGCGAGTACGGCGCGGTCGTCCCTGATGATGCCGAGATCGCTGACCTCGCAGCCGAGCCGCGCCAGCATCGCCATCAGCATGAAACGATTGGAATCGAACAATTGCGCCGCGGCGCGCGCTTCGCCGGGCGACGCAAGCTCGTTCCCGGTCGAGAACACCGCAACGCGCAGCCGCCTGACAACATCGATCTGCGTCAGGCCGAACGCCGCGGCCAGCGCGACGTCCTGCGGCCGCAACCGTTGCCCGGCCTTCAGCGCGGCAGTACCTGCCGGAATGTCCTCGCCGGCGGGACGCACATTGGCGCCGGGCTTGAGGCCCGCGGGCAGCACGACCTTGTCGCCATCGACGCGGACGTCCTCCTGCATGAAGACAGTATCGGCGCCATCGGGCATCGGTGCGCCGGTGAAAATGCGTATCGCCTGCCCCGGTCTGACCGGCGCATGCGAAGCCCCGCCGGCCTGGACGCGCCCAGCGACAGGGAATGCACGCTCCTCCTGCGGCAAGTCGGAACTCGCAACCGCATAGCCGTCGACGGCGGAATTGGTGAAGGGCGGCAGCGGCAGCGGCGCCAGAATATCGTGCGCGAGGACGCGACCATCGGCGCGAGAAAGCGTGACAGCTTCGACATCGACGACCGGCGTCACGCGCGCCGCGATCAGGCCGACGGCTTCATCGACCGACATCATCGGCCCGCCGAAGGCAAAGCAATCGTCGGACAATTGCGCCATCTGCCTCGTCAGCCCTCAGCTTCGCATTTCGCCATCACGTCCTCGAGCGAGATCGCCGATTTTAGCAGCATCGTCGCCACCGCCTCGATGTCGTCGAGATGGGCGGTCGGCAGCGAGGTTTCAACCACGGTATCAGTTGCAATTCCAACGATGCCGGGATCGTCGGGGAACAGCAGCGGCTTTTCATTCGCGGCGCGATAAACTTCGATCTTGCGGTGCGGCTCGCGCTTGAAGCCTTCGACGACGACGAGATCGACCCGCGACATCTTGGCCAAAAGTTCCGGCAGTCGCGGCTCGGCGGCGCCGCGCAGCTCGTGCATCAGCGCCCAGCGCTGGCTGGACGACACCAGAACCTCGGCCGCGCCAGCCTCGCGGTGCTTCCAGGAATCCTTGCCCGGCACGTCGACATCGAAGGCATGATGGGCGTGCTTGATCACGGAAACGCGCAGGCCCCGCTTCTGCAATTGCGGGATCGCCCGCGTCAGCAAGGTGGTCTTGCCGGCGCCGCTCCATCCCGCGAGGCCAATTACTTTCATTATGTACTCCGGGCCGAAACTTCGTCCTCAGCCGTCATGCCGGGCTTGTCCCGGGCATCCACGTCTTGAGCGCGACACCTAAGGCGTGGATAGCCGAGACAAGCCCGGCCATGACGGATAAGCCGTGACTTGTCAGCCTTGGTGCTTATATCAGCCCCACGACAAAGTCATGCTAACCTCCCGGATATGATGAAAATCGAGAAAGCCCCCGCCCCCCTGGTTGTGCCAAATCCCGACGATCCGCGGCTGACCGAGCGCGTCGCCGGAACCGACCAGACCGGGGCGGCAGTCGAAATCCGGGTGCCGGTGGAGCGACCGCTGACGCTGTATCTGAACGCGCAGGAGATCGTCACCATGATGACGATCGGCGACTATCCGGAATACCTCGCGCTCGGCTATCTCCTGAACCAGAACATGCTGAAATACGACGATGTCGTCACCGAGGTCGAATATGACGACGACCTGCAGGTGGTGGTGGTGCGCACCGAGCATCACACCAATTTCGAGGCCAAACTGAAGAAGCGCACACAGACGTCAGGCTGCGCCCAGGGCACCGCGTTCGGCGACCTGCTAGAAGCGGTCGAAAGCGTCGCACTTCCAAAAGCCGAATTGCGCACCTCCTGGCTCTACGAGATGACGCGCGCGATCAACACCATGCCCTCGCTCTATCTGGAGGCCGGCGCGATCCACGGCTGCGTGCTGTGCAAGGAAGGCACTCCGGTTTGCTACACCGAGGATGTCGGCCGGCACAACGCCGTCGACAAGATCGCCGGCTGGATCTATCGCCACGGCGTCGATCCCGCCGACAAGATCCTCTACACCACCGGCCGCCTCACCTCCGAGATGGTGATCAAGACGGTGCGGATGGGCATTCCTATTCTCGTCTCACGCTCCGGCTTTACGGCCTGGGGCGTCGAGCTCGCGCGTCAGGTCGGGCTGACACTGGTCGGCCGCGCCCGCGGAAAACGCTTCATTGCACTGTCCGGGCAGGAGCGCATCGTGTTCGACCAGAACCTCGATTATGTCGAGGAAGAATCCGCGCGGCACAAGCGCAAGGGTGAAAGCGATGACTGACCCGGCGGGGGCGGCGAAAATCCCCGGCGTATTGCTTGCCGGTGGCCTCGCCCGGCGGATGGGCGGCGGCGACAAGCCGATGCGCGCCATCGGCGGCCGCACCATTCTGGAGCGCGTGATCGCGCGGCTGCAGCCGCAATGCGACGGCCTCGTCCTCAACGCCAATGGCGATCCCGCGCGCTTTGCGGCGTTCGGCTTGCCGGTCATTCCGGATGGCGTAGCCGATTTTCCTGGCCCGCTGGCGGGTATTCTTGCGGCACTGGACTGGGCTGCAGCGAACCGGCCCGATGTACACTTCATGCTGAGCGCCGCCGCCGATTGTCCTTTCCTGCCGCGCGATCTGGTATCGCGCCTGTACGCCGCACTCGTCGCAGAGAATGCCGAACTCGCCGTCGCCGCTTCCGATGGCCAGTCGCACCCGGTGATCGGACTATGGAGCGTCGCCCTGCGCGAACAGCTCCGCCACGCTCTGGTTGTCGAGGACATCCGCAAGATCGACCGTTGGACCGCGCGTTACAAGCTTGCCACCGTCATTTGGCCGACCACACCGCTCGATCCATTCTTTAACGCCAACACGATGGACGACATCGCCGAGGCGGAGCGGCTGGCGGAACTGGATGGGGGTTAGATCACGCCGCCAGCGGCGCGGTCCAGGCGTTGTAGCCGTAGACCCAGTCGGCGTCTGTTCTCCCGCTCAGCCATGTATTGGCACGCGAGGTCTGCTGGATGCGCGTGGTGCGTTCCTTCCGCGTCGCCTCGAAGCGGCGGAACGCATCGGCCACACCCTCCCGCGACACACCGTCGAGGCAGCGCGACAGAACCGCGGCATCTTCGATCGCCATCGCCGCGCCCTGCGCCATGTAGGGCGTCATCGGGTGACAGGCATCGCCAAGCAGCGTGACGTTGCGATCGGTCCAGCGGTCGAGCGCGGTGCGATCGACGATCGCCCATTTGTGCACGTCGGGACATGCGGCGAGCACCTGCTCGACCTGGCGATGAAAGCCGGCGAATGCCTTGTGCAATTCCCTCACGTCACCCATGGCCGACCAAGACTCGATGCGAAACTCCGGCTCGGGCTGGCTGGTGACGAGATAGATCTCGCTGCGGTCCGGCTTGACGTAGTAGATCACAATGTGGCGATCCTCGCCCCACCATTTGGTACAGTCGTCGATCTTTTCACCGCCGAGCAGCGCCGCGGGATAGGTCGTGCGATAGGCGATGCGTCCCGTGAAGCTCGCCGGCGAGGCGCCGAACAGGATGTCCCGCACGAGGGAGTGAATACCATCCGCGCCGATCACGGCATCGGCCACAACCTTTTCACCGTTGGCGAATGTGAGGCGGACGCCCTCGCCGGTCTCGCCGATTCCGACCAGTTTGTGGTTGAGCTTGACGACCTGATCTGGAACGGCGCTGGCGAGCGCGGCATGCAGATCGCCGCGATGCGCCAGCAGATAGGGAGCGCCGAATTTCTGCTCGGCGCTCTCGCCAAAAATCATGTCGAATTTAACTTCGCCGGTGCGCCAGTCGCGGTTGTTCCAGGAGCGCGGATAAAACGACTGGCTACGCAATCGCGCCTCCAGCCCAAGCCCGCGCAGCACCTGCATGGCGTTACAGCCGATCTGGATTCCTGCGCCGATCCGCGCGAACTGCGTCGCCTGTTCGTATACCGTGACGTCGATGCCCACCCGCCGCAGCGCCGCAGCAGACGCAAGCCCGCCCATGCCGGCGCCAATGATCGCAATCGAAAGCGGTCTTGCCATTCCCATCCCTGCCCGAGCCGCTTTTGTTGACGGCTTCTCACATGTTGCGCATCAAGCCGGCCGAAACCCCGCCTGCTCCAGCGCTGCGCGGGCCTCGCCTGACGCCAACACGTCGAGGAAGGCATGCACCGCCGGCCGCTGCTTGCGCGACGTCACCAGCGCGAAATCATAATGCTCTTCGGCAAAGGGAATGAAACCCAGGTTTGACGCATGCGCGACCGGCGCAATGGTCATGCCCCAATCGGCGCGGGACTGCGCGACCGCGGCCGCCACCGCATTGTGCGAGCGTGGCTGATTCCAATAGCCATCCGGCCGCGCACCGCCCAGCAGCCGGTCGATCAGGATGCGCGTGCCGGCGCCCTGGTTTCGGTTGACCATGATGCAGGCGGGATCGGCAAGCGCTGCGCGGACGGCTTCCTGGGCGCTCAAGCCTTCGAAGCGGCGGTCGCCCTTGCGAAACACGATGCCCTGCATGCGGCGCCAGCCCGGCATCAGCTCGAGTCCCTCGCCGAGATAGGGCGTGTTGTAAGTTTCGGTCTTCTCATCGAACAGATGGATCGGCGCAAAATCGCACTCGCCGCGTTTCGCCGCAGCCAGCCCACCAAGGCTGCCGACCGCGATCGAGCGCACCATGAGGCCTGAATGTGCCAGCGGCGCGGTGACGAGATCGAGCCCGGTGCAGTGGCTGCCGACGATGACGAGATCAGGCACCCGCACATGCGGCGTGAACAGCGTCACCTCGGCCTCGCCGCCGGCCAGCATCTGGTCGGCCAACGCTTCGATCTTCAGAAAGCCGTCGGCCTGCGCGAAGGAAGTGATGGCGCCGGAGCCCTTGCCGGTCGGGTACGCGATCAGCCCGTCAGCACCTTCGACCAGCGACACCATGACGAATTCGGTGCGGCCGAGTTCGGAAGCGATCCGCACCGGCACGCGGGCATTGACCTTGGCGTCGGAACGCGGCGGCAGGCCCGCCATCCGCCGCAGCACCGGCACGATCATGTCGTGAAAGGTGAACATCGCCGAGGTCGGAAATCCCGGCAGGATGATCACGGGCTTGCCGTCGCACACCGCCAGGCACAGCGGCTTGCCGGGCTTCAGCGCAACGCCGTGGGCAATGATGCCGGGCTTACCAAGCCGGCCGATGATGCGATGGGAGACGTCGCCCGCGCCTTTCGAAGTACCTCCCGAAAGTACCAGCATGTCGCTGGTGGCAAGCGCCTCGCGCATCGCGGCTTCAAGCTGGACTTCGTCGTCGGGGATGGCACCGACAAAATGCGCCTCGCCGCCGTTCTCCGTAA